>JAEVZE010000316.1 GCA_023392395.1 Bacillota bacterium | reverse complement strand
GCCTGGTCTCCTCGCGCACCAAGGGCGAACCCGCCATCGCTCGCGAGGCCGTGGCCTTGGACACGCCGGCCAGCCGGGCAATGTCGCTCAGTTTCGTTTGCATACCCTTCACACCGTCCCTTCACAGGCTGCCGGAATTATATCAAAAAAGTCTTGCATTTTCCATAAACATCGTATATACTGTTGCCATTGACAATTACAACCGGTTTCATTTTATTGTATTATTATAGTACGGCATGGCGATCGTGTCAATTTCTTTTTGTTTGAACCCGGGAAAACGCTTCATCAAAGGCAACGCGGCCACGCGAGATCCGTATGCGGATGCGAAACCCCGGGGTCCGGGGGAGGAGGAACCCATGAACAGGCCGACCATCACCGCGCACTCGGGCTGCGAAGGAACTTTGGACGGCTCCATGGAGGCCATCCTGCGCGGCATCGAACTGGGCGCGGACCTTGTGGAGGTGGACGTGCGCCGCGTGGCGGGGCAGGGCCTGATGCTGACGCACAACGCGGTGGACGATCCCTCAGGGCTGGTGCCGCTGGAGGCGGCGTTTAAGGAAGTGGCGAAGCACCCGAACGTGGGCATCAACTGCGACCTGAAGGAGTATGGTCTGACGGCGGACGTGATGGCGCTGGCCGAGGCCTGCGGCCTTGAGGACGGCCAGCTGTCGTTCTCGGGCAGCCTGACGCCGCGGCAGCTGGAGGACGATCCCTCGATTGTCCGGCGCGCGCGGGTGTATCTGAACATCGAAGAAGTGCTGTGCGAGCTATACCGCATGAAAAATCCGGATGTCGCGCCCGCGGACGCGGCCCCTTGGGACGTCGTGCTTGGCCACATGGGCGAGAGCATGGCGCCATGGATCGAGCCTTTGATCAAAACGTGCGGGGGAGCGGACATCTGCGCGCTGAACCTGCCGCCAAGGCCTTTCATTCGGCCCTACCTGAATCGGCTGGGCGAGGCGGGCGTGCGCATTTCCGCCTGGACGATCAACGAGCCGGACGCGATGCGCGAATTGCTAAAAATGCCGTGGCTTGAAAACCTGACGACGAGGCAGGTCGCGCTGGCGCTCAGTGTGCGCGCCGCCTTGGAGAAATGATTGCGCATTTGAGGGGGAAGGATTCATGGGCATGATGACGCCGAGGCGGATGTACTACTCGATGGGCCGCAAGCGGTTCTGGGAGTACATGCTGCTGGCCGCGTTTCTGCTGTTTTTCTACGGGCCGCTTTTGCATATGTTCATGCTGGCGTTCGCGAACAAGTACGAAATGCCCGGCGTAGTTCCGCAGGAATTCGGGTTCAAGTGGTGGGCATATGTGCTGAGCCAGCCCACGTTGGTCAGCTCGATTTCGCTGTCGTTTTTGATCGCGTTCATTACGACGGCGCTGTCGATGCTGATCTGCCTGCCCGCCGCCTACGTGCTGGCGCGGTATGACTTTCCCGGCCGCAGGGCGGTCATGTTCTCCTTCCTTCTGGGCAACGCGTTTCCGAAGATCGGCATCTACACGTCCATCGGCATCATCTTCTACCGGATCGGCCTGATGGGCACGTTCCCGGGCGTGCTGATCATCCACCTGCTGGGCGGCATGATGATGATGATCTGGCTGCCCACCAACGCGTTCCGCTCCGTGCCGAGGCAGCAGGAGGAGGCGGCGCGCGACGCGGGCGCGGGGCCGCTGAGGACGTTCCTCTCCGTGACGCTGCCGATGGCCTGGCCGGGGATCGCGGTGGCCGCGATGTTCGCGTTCATCGGCTCGCTGGGCGAGAACCAGGGCACGCTGCTGGTGGGCCTGCCCAAGTACCGGACCATGCCTGTCGAAATGTACGGCGTCATTTTGGACTATCCGGCCACGGCGGGCGCGGTGTTCGCGCTGATCCTGCTGATCCCGAACGTGCTGCTGCTCCTGCTCATGCGCAAGTACGTGGGGCCGGAGACGCTGTCGAAGGGATTCAAGATGTGAGTCGCCGCGCCGCGGCGTTTGCTTGATCGAGCCATCGTGGTAACAGCTTGCAAAAGGTGGGTGAACCGCATTGGGCACCGCAAAACTTGAGATTCGCGACATGACCATGCTGTACAAGAACGGCGACGGCGTCAAAAACATCAACCTGAGCGTTGAAAAGGGCGAGCTGGTCACGCTGCTCGGCCCCAGCGGCTGCGGCAAGACGACGATTCTTCGCACCATCGGCGGCTTTCTGCAAAACCAGAGCGGCCAGGTGCTGATTGACGGCGTGGACGTGGCGGGCCTGCCGCCGGAGAAGCGCCCCACGGCCATGGTGTTCCAGAGCTATAACCTGTGGCCGCACATGACGGTCTATGAAAACATGGCGTTCGGGCTGAAGCTGCGCAAGGTTCCCAAGGCGGAGCAAAAGCGCCGCATCACCGAGATGCTGGCCTTGGTCAAGATGCCGGGCGTCGAAAAGAAGTACCCCTCCCAGATGTCCGGCGGCCAGCAGCAGCGCATCGCCATCGGCCGCTCGCTCCTACTGCAGCCCGACGTGCTGCTTCTGGACGAGCCGTTCTCCGCGCTGGACGCCAAGATCCGTTCTCAGATGCGCGAGGAGCTGCGCAAGATTCAGACAGACCTCAACATTACCGTCGTGTTCGTGACCCATGACCAGGAAGAGGCCATGGCGCTCAGCGACCGCATCGTGGTCATGAACAAGGGCGTGTTCGAGCAGATCGGCTCGCCCCAGGACATCTACAACCGTCCGGTAAGCCGCTATGTGGCGGACTTCATCGGCGAGATGAACTTCATCGAGAAGAAAGGCGGCGGCGCCCTGGCCGTCCGCCCCGAGAACATCGTCGCAAGACCGGGTACCGGTGGCGACGTGGACGGCTACGTGCGCAACATCATGATGCTGGGTCACTATATGGAGATGACGGTGGACACCGACGGCGGCATTGTGAAGCTGTTCGTGTCGGCGGAGGAGGCCGCCCGGTTCAAAAAGGGCGACACGGTCGCGCTGACGTTTGGCGAAAAGCGGGAATTCGAACGGGCGCAAGGCTGAGATTCAGCTTGTGATAGTCGCATCCAATCATCTTAAGGAGGGGCTTACGGAATGAAGACGAAACGCGCACTCTCTCTGC
>JAEVZE010000304.1 GCA_023392395.1 Bacillota bacterium | reverse complement strand
GCCCGGGGCCACACCACCCCCGGCCTCCCGTTGGTGGCACACTCCACATAGACGCTGCCGTCGTTTCGCTTGGCGACGGATTCCAGAATCTCGGTGGAGGGCGTGCCGGGGTAACCGGCCACCAGCTTTACGCCCGCGCGCATCGCGCCCAGCGCGATGGCCTCGTTGCCCATCAGAAGGCTGCGACCTTGCATTCCTTCGTTCATTTCCATAGCTCCCGTTATTGTATTTCTCAAAGGAGAATGCCCAGCGCAATGATCGTCATTGAAAGCGCCAGCGCCCCCCAATCGATCCCAAGCATCCGGTAGGACTTGAAGCTGGATCCGCGCGTTCTCAGCGAGAACCCGCGGAGCTCCGCCGAGATCGCGCCCCGGTCGATGCGCTCCACCGAGCTGATCAGAAGCGGCACGCACAGCGGCAGGATCAGCCGGATCTTGCGAAAGATGTTCCGGGTGTCGAAGTCTACGCCCCGCGAGGTCTGCGCCGCCATGATGTCCGAAGCCTCCGCCGAGAAGATCGGGATGAAGCGCATGGACGTGGTCAGCGCGAACACGTACTTATAGGGGATGCGCAATTTTTCCACCAGCATGCCGGAAAGATCCGAAACCTGCGTCACCGACAGCATGATCGCCAGCGGCAGCGTGGCCGCGATCATCCGGAGGACGAAGAGCAGCGAGAACATTACGCCCTGATCGGTGATGGGCAGGCTCGGAAGCAGGTGAAACAGCGCCCTGCCGTCCCGGATCACCAGTACCTGCACCACGAACAGAAGGATCGAGAACTTGATCAGCGCCGTCACCATCTTCAGCGCCCGCCGGAACAGCCCCGCGGAGTACGCCAGTACCAATGATACCACAAGAATGCCCAGAACGAAAAGCGGATTTGCGTTCACAAAGCAGGCGGCGCACAGCGCGATGGAAAAGAGCATCTTGGTCAGCGGGTTCAGCCGGTGCAGGAGCGAATCGCCTGGCACATAGTCGAGGAAGCCGCCCATCATTTCACCCGCCCTTCGATGGCGTCCGCCATCTGACCGATGGTGAAGACGCCGGAAAACAGATCGCCGAATTTCAGCGCCAGCTGGGGAATCTGCGCCGGGGCTACCGACGCGCGTGAGAGAAGCTGCGCGTCCGTCATGATTTCGCCGGTCGGCCCGTCGCCGATCAGATGTCCGCCCGCCACCACAAGAACGCGCCTTGCGAAATCCTGCACGATCTCCATGTCGTGGCAGACCATCAGCACCGTCGCGCCCGCCCGGTTCCGGGCCGCGATTTTCTCCATGATTTCCATGCACTCCCGGTAGTCCAGACCCGTCGTGGGCTCGTCCAGGATCAGGATATCCGGCTCGCAGGCCATGAGGGAGGCCAGTGCGATGCGTTGACGCTCGCCGCGGCTCATGGAAAACGGGTTGCGGCTGCCGTCAAAGCCGAACTCGGCAAGCGTTTTTTCCAGACGGCGGGAACGCTCCGCCGGGTCGTCCACTGTGAGTTCCAACCCGAACAGGATTTCCTCCCGTACGGTGTTCCGGCAGATCTGCCGGTCCGGGTTCTGAAACAAAAAGCCCACCGACCGCGCGATGCGGCTTACGCGGGTGGTCTTCGTGTCCATGCCGTTCACGGTCACGCTGCCCTTGACCGGCTTCAAAAGGCCGTTGCAGAGCTTTGAGATGGTGGTCTTGCCCGCGCCGTTTTCGCCGATGATCGCCGCGAATTCGCCCCGATCCAGCTGGAAGGATACATCCCGGATCGTCGGGGTTTCCTGGTAGCCGAAGGAGACGTTTTTGAACTCGATCAAGAAAGCACCTCCCGCACCATGCGCTCGGCCTCCGGCACGTTGATCGGAAGCTGCCCTTTGTACAGGCCGCGCGCCTTCAATTCATGGGCGAGGGAAGCCACGCGGGGCGCGTTGACGCCCGCGCCAGTCAGGGAATCGATGTTCTGGATCACGTTCCGAACCTGGCCGTCGAGCAGGATTTTGCCCTTGTCCATCACGATCAGGCGCTGAGCATACTCGCACAACAGCATGATCTTCTGTTCCACCACCACGATGGTCATGCCAAATTCGCGGTTGAGCTTTTTCAGCATCTCGAACACCATCACGCTGCTTCGGGGGTCCAGCTCGCCGGTGGGCTCGTCCAGCACCAGCACCTTGGGCTTCAGCGCGACGATGGCCGCGATGGCCACTTTCTGTTTTTGCCCGCCGGAGAGCGACGCGATCGCCCGCTTCCGAAGCGAGGCGATGTCCATCGCGTCCAGCGCCATTTGCATGCGTTCCTCGATTTCGCCCCGGGGAACCCCGAAGTTCTCCAGGCCAAACAACAGTTCATCCTCCACGATGGAGGCCACCATTTGCCCGTCGATGTCCTGAAACACGCTTCCTACAATCTGGGAGAGCCGGGCGGGTTCGGCTTCGATGGTGTCGAGGCCCCCGACCTCAGCGCGGCCGTAGAAGTCGCCGACGTAGTAGTGGGGCACGACGCCGCTCAGAGCGTAGGTCAGCGTGGTCTTTCCGGCGCCGCTGGAGCCGATGATGCCGACGAATCCGCCCTCATTAATAGAAAGATTGATGTCGGTCAGCGCAAAGCCCGGCGCGTCCTTGTACTGGAAGTTCAGGTC
>JAEVZE010000296.1 GCA_023392395.1 Bacillota bacterium | reverse complement strand
TCTCACCGGCCATGGTGTCGTCCACGCCGCAGAAGAAGTTGCGGTATTCCGCGGATTCCTTTGCCACGTCAGAGGAGAACATGCCCACGATTAGGCCGGCATCCTTGGCTTCCATGAGGCTGGGAACGATGGCGTTGATGTCGCTGGGGTTGATGAAGATGACCTTGAATCCCTGCGCGATGCAGGTGGAGATGGCCTTGGCCTCGTTCTGCACGTCGTTCTGCCCTTCGAATACGGTCATCTCAAAGCCGTACTCGCCGCAGTACTGCTGAAGCTGCTTCCAGGAGTAGGCCTGCGATTCGTTGGAGAGCGCCTGGGTGATGAACGCGGCCTTGTCCGCCTCCGCGGACGCGCCCAGCGCGAACGTACCCAGGATCATCATCAGTGCCAGGACCATTACCAGAGCTTTCTTCATCTCTTTCTCCTCCTCTTGATTCATGCGGTGTCCCGCAACCGAAACCCTATGAAAGCGCCTCTTCCAGCGCGCGGATCATGACGGTTTTGTCGGGCTTTAATCCCGTCCACATCTCGATGTTGATGGCCGCCTGGTTGACCAGCATGCCCATGCCCGTATTGGTGCGCGCCCCCCGCGCCGCGGCCGCCCGCAGGAAGGGGGTGACGGCGGGGTTGGGGATGACGTCCTGCACGAACATGGAGGGCAAGATGGTGGTGAGGTCGATGTTCGGGATTTTGTCCACGTCCGGGTACAGGCCGATGGGCGTGGCGTTGACGAGGATGTCCGTGTCCGGCGGCACCTGAAAGGCGTGGTCCCAGTTGACGAAATGCGATTCATGGGCGATGCGGGTGAGCAGCTCCATCAGGCTCTTGGCCAGCTTCTCGTCCTCCGGACGGTTGACGATGGTGATGCGCTCCGCGCCCGCCAGGCTCAGTTCCACGCTGACGGCGCGGGCCGCGCCGCCCGCGCCCAGAATGACGACCTTCTTCCCCTTCGGGTCCACAGCGTTCTCCCGGAGCGATTCCATGAAGCCCTTGCCGTCGGTGTTTTCGCCAAAGAGTCTTCCGTGGTCGTTGACAATCGTGTTGACCGCACCGATCAGCTCGGCGCTCTTGGAAAGCTCGTCCAGATAGGGGATGACGCCCATCTTGTGGGGAATCGTGCAGTTGATGCCGCGCATCTTGAACGCCTTGAGGCCCTGGATGGCGCTCTCCAGCTGATCCGGGTCCACGTCGATGGTCAGAAAGCGCCACCTGGCAAGGCCCAGGGCCTTGAACGCCGCCTCCTGGATGACCACGCCGGGGTTCTCGGCCACGGGGTGGCCGAATACGCCCACCAGATTGTCCAGATAATTCTGTTCCTTCATGAATCCTCCTCCTAAAAAGCGCTGCGCTTGCGGATGAAATCTGCAAGGCAGCTTTCATCCGCGATGGAACGGGGGCCGGTTTCCTAAAACGCTTGCGAGCGTTTCCGGGCGGAAACCGGAAGCGGGAATGCTTTCCCCGTCGGCCGGGCAAGCTCGGCCTTGGGGGGAAAGCCAAATCCGCCGCGCGGGTTGCCGGATTTGGTTGGAAGTCGAAAGGGCTTCGGTCCTCTCGAGTTCTCCTGGGTTACAAGACGGAGGCCGCGAAATACGCCGCGCCCACCGCCTGGCCGAACTGCGCCACGGTGTAGGTTGGGTCCGCCTTCAGGTCCAGCATCAGCGGCGTAAAGGCCAGGTCGTCGTCGGCGGCGACAAACGGCACCGGGGAGAGCCCCGCCGCGCCCTTTTGCATCAGCTCGAAGCAGCGCTGCCGCTTCACGAAGCGGCCGAACAGTACCCGAGATTGAGCGCGTGGGGCCAGGATGAAGTCCGTCTCCCGGCAGGTGACCGCCAGGTACTCCCCGATCTTTTCAAACACGCGCGCAGCCGAAGGATCGCCTTGGCTGGCAAGTGCCATGATGTGCTCGAGCAGCGGTTTTCGCATGTCTATGGGCGAGGTCGCTACGTAGACACCGCCGTTACGCTCTGTCAAATAGCCCTTTTCGAACAGTTCCCGGTAGCGCTCGGGCTCGTCCGCGCGGAAGTATTCGATCGCGAGCCGGTACGCGCCGCTCTGGCTGCAGTACTTCTGCAGCGTACCGGGGAGGCAGGTATTGAAGTTTAAGAGGCTGCGCGCGTCCAGCGGCTCAAACGCGCGGGCCGGATATTCCCCGAGGTCTATGATGCAGTTGTACACCTCCAGCGGGATCGAGGGGATCTCGCCGCGCTCGTCGATCCAGCCGGCGCCCAGCTCCGTGCCCAGCGTGTGGGCGAACGCGCCGTCTGCCACTTCGCATGCGCGGTCCGAGTGCGCCAGCTCCACCGCCGCGGTGTAGGCGGCAAGTGAGCCGTCGTTGGCCAGGTGCGCCACCCCGCCGGGGCGGACATGCTCGGTCAAAAGGTCGTGGAGGCCGGTCAGCCGGGCGAAGTCGTTCTCGTAATCCTTGGAATGCGCGCGCAGGGCCCGCGTCTTCAGCGTCTCGCCGCCGACCAGTTTGTCGCCGATCACCACGTCCGGAAAGCAAACGCCGATGCCGTCCAGCACGTCCGGTTCGCCATATTCCGATTTGGCCGCTTCCACGGCGGCGAGCGTCGCCTCATAGGAGGCGTTCTTGTCCAGCATCGCGCGCTTGATTTCGCCCGCGCGGCCCTCCTCGGGGAGAGCGAGCGCCCAGCGGATGACCCGGACCATCAAAAGGATGGGCGAGAGGATGGATTCCACGTCCGTCATGAGCGATGGGTTCCAGTCGTACTCCCGGAAGGCTGCGACGCGCCCGCCCTTGACGCCGACCATCTTGATGTCGGTGCCGCCGATGTCCATGCCGCACAGGGTCGCGCCGGAGGCGCGCTGGACGGCGGTTTGAAACATATGCACCGCACCGGAGGGTGTGACTGCGTCCTCCGTGTCCGCGCCTTCGGGTGCGGCGCCGGAGACGATCTCAAACCGGAACGGCCCATAGCCCATCGCCGCGTTGAGGCGGTCGGCCACGTTCAGGCACTTGCCGTAGCCCGAGCGCGCGATCAGGGGGAGGCTGGTCTGGAACACGTCGCCCAGGGAGACGCACAGTTCCGCAGCAAACGAGTCCCCCGGCGCGACGTACAGGGTCATCCGTTTGCCGCCCAGCACCGAGACGAGGTTGTAGAGGTTCGCGTGCAGGTACTCCCGGATGAACGCCAATTCTTCTTCGCTTTGCGCATCGGGGAACGGGAAGCGGTAGGTCTTGCGCGCGCCTGTCACCAGTTCCACCTCGCAGGCCACGGCGTGCGTTTCGCCCTGAAACGCCTTGCGCACATCGCACAGGTACACGCTCTCGCCGCGCTTTGCCCTGTCAAGAAAGCTGCCGATCATACTTCGCTCTCCAATCGCTTATTGGATGTTGAGGCCGCAGCCTTCCAGGATCTGCCGGAAACGCGCCATCTCGTTCGGGCCGAGCGGATGCGTTTCGCGCACGGGGTAGACCTTTCGCAGCGCGTCGTACTTCTCCCGGCACATCGGGTTGTAGTTGAGGACCTCCACCGGGATCTTACGGGGCAGCGAGGCGATCAGTTCCCCGATGGCCAGGACGTTTTCCTCCGTTGCCGTGAACCCCGGGATGAGCGGCACGCGAAGCAGCAGGTTGCAGTCGATCCCGGCCAGCATCCGGAGGTTTTGCAGGATCAGTTGGTTGTCCGCTCCGGTATACAGCTTGTGGAGCGCCGGGTCCGCCAGCTTGACGTCCGCGATGATCTTGTCCGTGACCGGGAGAAAGGCCTTCAGCGTCTCGGTGGGCGCCTGCAGGCAGGTCTCGATGGCGGTGTCGATGCCTAACGCCCGGCAGGCGGCGAGCAATTCCAGCGAGAAGGCGGGCGACATCGTGCACTCCCCGCCCGACAGCGTGACCCCGCCGCCCGAGGCTTCGTAGAACACTTGGTCCTTTTCCACTTCGCGGAGGGCTTGCGGGACGGTCATCTCCTCGGCGTCAAAGCGCAGCGCGCCGGTGGGGCAAGCGCTGATGCAGCACCCGCAGAGCGTGCACTCGTCCTCGTCCAGTACGACGCCCTGATCGCCAAAGACCACGATGCCTTCGGGGCAGGCGGCGACGCAGCTTTTGCAGCCCACGCAGCGGTGGCGCGCATACCACACGTGGATGTCCGGCAGCAACCCTTCGGGGTTCTGGCACCACGCGCACCTGAGGGGGCAGCCCTTCAGGAAGAACACCGTGCGGATACCCTCGCCGTCGTTGATGCCAAAGCGCTTGATGTCAAATACGTTGGCGCTGGTCATACGTCGGCAAAGGCCGTGCGGCTGATGATCTCCTCCTGGAGGTCAGGCGCAAGCTCGGTGAAGTAGGCGGTGTAGCCCGCGACGCGGATGGTGAGGCTTCGGTAAAGCTCCGGGTTCTTCTGCGCCGCCAGCAGATCCTCCCGGTTGACCACGTTGAACTGCACGTGGGAAATTTTGAGCGCGCAGAACGCGCGGATCAGCCCGACGAATTTCTTGACGCCCGCCTGCGTCTGGAACAGAGAGGGCAGAAATTTCATATTCAGAAGCGTTCCGTTGCTGCCGAGCCTGCTGTCCACCATGGCGACGGACTTTAGCACCGCGGTGGGGCCGCTGATGTCCCGCCCGTACATGGCGGACATGCCGCCGTCCGCCAGCGGCTCCTGAGCCTTCCGGCCGTCGGGCATGGCGCCCACGTTCTTGCCCATGGGCACGTGGGCCGAGACGGTGTAGAGCCCCGCGTGGTAGGGGCCGCCGCGTGCGTTTTTGTAGCGGGACAGGCGCTCGGAGAAATCCCGCACCCACCGGTAGGCGATCTCGTCCACCCAGCTTACGTCGTTTCCGTACTTGGGCGCTTTGTTGAGCAGCCTGAGCCGCATCAGTTCGTCGCCCTCAAAATTACGCCTCAGCGCCGTAAGGAGCGCCGCGCGGTCCACGGCCTTTTCGTCGTACACCAACACCTTCAGCGCGGCCAGGCTGTCCGCCACATTGGCGCACTGGATGGCCTGGATGCCCGACAGGTTGTAGTGCGCGCCGCCCTCGGTCACGTCCACGCCGTTTTCCATGCAATCATTGATCACGCTGGACAGGAAGGGGGAGGGCAGAAGCTCCGCGTGGGCGCGCTCCACCACCTCGCAGCAGCGGATCATGCGGTCAAAGAAGAAGTCGATCTGCTGGGCGAAGGCGCGCTCCACATCCTCGTAGGTCTCAAAGTCCATGAGCGTGCCGGTGCGCGCGCCCATTTGCTTTCCGGTCAAAAGGCACACGCCGTCGTTCAGCGCAAGCTCCAGCGCCTTGACCAGGTTGAACATCGCCGCGTCGCTCCAGCCCAGGGAATTGCCCATGGTGGTCAGTTCCACACAGCCCACGATCGCGTAGTTGCGCGCGTCCGTCTCTGAAATTCCCTGGCCCGTCAGCGCGGGGATCACGGCCTCATCATTGAACAACTGCGGCATGCCGCTGCCCTTGCCGATGATCTCGGCGCAGCGTGTCAGGAAGGGTTCGGGCGAGGTCTTATGCACGCGGGCCGACAGGTTGGGCTGGGGCAGCAGCAGGTGCTCCTGCGCCCGGAGGAAGATGTAGGAAAGTTCGTTGGTGGCGTCCGAGCCATCCGAAAGCTGTCCGCCCAGCGCCACGTTGAAGCCGATGGGGAAGCCCGCGAAGTACTGGGCGCTGCCGGAAGAACGCAGGTATACGATCTGGTTGAACTTGAGAAACAGGCACTCGGTCAATTCCAGCGCGCGCTCGTCTGTCAGGAGCCCCGCGTCCATGTCCTGTCGGTAGAACGGGTAGAGGTACTGGTCCATGCGGCCCGGCGAGAAGGAGGAGGCGTTGCTCTCCATCTGCAGGATGACAAACAGAAACCAGCAGGACTGCACCGCCTCGTGATAGTTTTCGGCCGGGTGGGCGGCGAGTTTTTCGCAGATGCGGGCGACTTCCAGAAGGTCCCGCGCGTTTTCGGGATCGCCGGAGGCGAGTTCCCGCGCAAGCTTGGCATAACGGCGCATGAAAAGGCTTGCGCCGTCCAGTGCGATCTCGATGCCCTCGTAGAACCCGGCCTTGTCCGGGTGGGCGGCCTTCTGTTCGGCGGCCAGTTCCTTGAGACCCTGAGGGCCGTACTTGAGCCATCTGGCCGTATCCGGGCAGATGTGCCCCTGCGCGTGGTCGGTCTGGTTGATCTTGGCCACCTTACCGATCCGCTTCATTTCGGGGCCGATGCGCTCTTCCAGCACGTCCTCCAGCGTCTTTCCCTGCCAGAAGGGGAACAGGAAGCCGCGGAATTCTTCGATGTCCTCGGGATGGACGCCGAACTTGTCCTGCGGGCGGTCGGGCAGCGTTTCGATCTCCCGTGCAACCCAGCTCATGCCGGATTCCGGGAAGATGACCCCACCGCGAACGCCGGTGGTGCGGTTGCCCACGATCAGTTCGCCCGGCGTGACGCGGAGGTCGATCCGTAAAAGCGCCTCCCGCAGCGCCACGGCGCGTAAGGTATTGCGCGGCAAATCCTGGTTGTTTTTGTACACTTCCGTGACGATTTTGGCCTGTTCGATCGAGGCAAAGCGCTGTTCCGTGAATATCTCGGTTTTGAGCCGCTGCACGCGCGCACTTTTTGGCAATGAATTGATAATGTCCATAGAAAACCCCTCGTTGAATAGTCACGAAAGCGGTGTGCAAGAATCGTGAGGAACTAACACATTACGGCTTACGGTGTTATACTATCACTGAGGGGCGAAAAAGAAAACCATCGAATGGACCCATAAGGTATACTATTGTGAATGGTGTGAACTGCTGTTGCCGGAGCATTCGCTCTTTCGGAACTCCCGGGGGGACATGCCGGTACCCGCCAGGAACACCCTGTAGAAATACTTGGGCGAATGATAGCCCACCAGGGCGGAGACCTGTTCGATGCACAAATTGGAAGAAACTAGAATGGACTTCGCGGCCTCGACGCGCAGTTTTTGCAGGTAATCGTTGAGGGACATGCCCGTCTGCCGGCGGAAGATGCGGCTCAGATAGGATTTGCTCACGTACACAAGGTCGGAGAGCTCTTGCACGGTGATGTCCTCGGCCATGTTGTGCTGCATGTACTGCTGCACGCGGCCCACCATGTCGTTCTGGGGGCCTTTGGCGAGGGACTTGCGCGCGATCAGCATGGCAAGCGCCTTGACATAGTGGTTGATCAGCGGCTTGCAGGGGGAAGGGCCTTTGTATTCCTCGTGCAGTTTTTCCAGAAGACACTTGAGGTTGGAGTTGTCGTCCTGAATCCGGACGACGTCGGGAATCACGAGCCCCGGGATGTCCACCCACACGCAGTAGATCTCCTGATGGCGGCTGAACTGGAGGCACTCGGTGTGCTCCATGCCCCTGGGGTAGATCACCGCGTCGTAAAAGCTGGCCTCCACCGAAGCGCCGCCGGTGATGACCTCGGCCCGGCCATAGAGAAAGTAGAGCAGCTCGATGCAGTCGTGCTTGTGCTTGGAGAAGTTCCAGATGCTGCTCTTCTCATCAAAGCGCTCGCAGAACAACACCGGCGTCTCGACCTTCTCGAGCGCGGCGCAGAAGCCCTCAAAGCCGTTGTCCAAAAACTCCACGGCCACACCTCCTTTCCACGCCTCAAAGGCGGCCTGGGATTTTGCGCGCTCCGGCTTAGGCCAGAATGATTTCGACTTCGCTTTCCTCCAGCGCGGTTCGGCAGTTTTCAGGCACAAGGTCGGTGACGACCGCGCTCACATCTGGGGCGGGCAGCAGCAGCACCACGCCGCGCCGGTTGAACTTGGAGGAATCCGTGAGGATGATCCGGCGCCTTGCCTGCCGGGCCATGTCCCGCACGGCCTCTGCGCGCATCAGATCCACATTGGAAAAGCCCTGGTCCGGGTCAAACCCGTCGGTGCCGATGAAGAACTTGTCCACGAAGTATGCTTCCGCACATTTTTTCACCAGAGGGCCCGACATCACCTGCGCGTCCGGGTCGTAGGAGCCGCCCAGCAGCACCACGCGCGCACCGGGAAGCGCCCGAACGTAGTCCGCAATGAACGCGGAATTGGTGACGATGGTGACGTCCCGCCGGGTCTTGACAAGCTCCGCCGCCAGCATCGCGCAGGTGGAGCCGGATTCGATCATCACCGTCTCGCCGCTCTCCACCATCTGCGCGGCGCGAGAAGCAATGCGCGCCTTCACCTCGTAATCGAAGGTCATGCGGTAGCGGATGTCGTTTGGCGACACGCGCACGGCGCTACCGTGCTGCCGCCGGAGCAGGCCGCCTCTTTCCAGTTGGTCCAGATCCTTGCGCACCGTCACCGGGGAGACGTTCAGCCGCTCCGCCAGGACACCCACATCAAGGGTCTCCTCGCGGCTGATCATCCCCAGGATCGTCAGGCAGCGCTGGTTCATAGGGCCTGCTC
>JAEVZE010000266.1 GCA_023392395.1 Bacillota bacterium | reverse complement strand
AGGCGCAACTGTTATGGGCATCATCGAAAAGATGCGGCTGGACGGCAAGAAGGGCTTTGTGACCGGCGGCGCGCGCGGCATCGGAAAATCCGTCGCGCTGGCGCTGTGCGAGGCCGGCGCGGACATCGCCATTGTGGACATGGACCTGGAAGAAGCGGAGAAAACGGCGAAGTGGCTGTCGGAGGAAACCGGCCGCAGCTGCTTTGCCACCAAGACCGACGTGACCGACCAAAGCGACGTCAACCGTATGATCGACCAGGTGCTGGCCGCTTACGGAAGGATCGACATCGCGTTCTGCAACGCGGGCATCTGCATCAACGTGCCCGCCGACGAAATGACGCTGGAGCAGTGGAGCAAGGTGATCAATGTCAACCTAACCGGCGTGTTCCTGACCGCGCAGGCGGCGGGCAAGGTGATGCTGAAGCAGGGCTCCGGCTCGATCATCAACACCGCCTCGATGTCCGGCCACATCGTCAACGTGCCGCAGCCCCAGTGCGCCTACAACGCCTCCAAGGCGGGCGTCATCCAGCTGACCAAGTCCATGGCGGTGGAATGGGCGACCAAAGGCGTTCGCGTCAACTCCATCAGTCCGGGCTACATCGGCACCGAGCTGATCCTGGCCGCGCCCCACCTCAAGGCGCTGATTGACGAGTGGAACAAGATCGCTCCGATGCACAGGCTGGGCAAGCCCGAGGAACTGCAGGCGATCGTCGTGTACCTGGCGGGAGACGCGAGTTCCTTCGCCACCGGCAGCGACTTCGTGGTGGACGGCGCGTTCACCTGCTTCTAAACGCAAAACAAATGACGGGGCGCGCGCCAGCGCGCCCCGCGGTGTAACCATGAAAACGCTCAAGACCGGCGGCCGCGAGATCCGCCTCCACAACCGGAGCCGCATCCTGGAATACGTATACATGCGCGGGCAGACCACCAAGCAGCAGCTGGTTGAGGCGCTGGGCATGAGCTTGCCCACCGTGATCCAAAACGTCAAAGAGCTGCTGACGGAAGGTCTGTTCCGCGAGACTGGGCAGCTCCAGTCGACCGGCGGCCGCAAGGCGACGGCCATCTCACCCATCCCCCTGCTTCGCGTCGCGGTGGGCGTGGACGTCACCCGCAGCGATCTAGGCCTGGTGCTGGTGGATCTGACCGGTACCATCGTCATGCACCGCCGCATCGTCTGTCCGTTTGAGCCCACGAGAGGTTACTACGAGCGGGTGGGTCGGCTGATTCTGGACTTCATCGAGGATGCCGAACACATCCCGGGGATCAAAATCCCCCGCGATGCCATCTTAGGCGTTGGCTTTTCGATCCCGGGCATCATCGACCAGAGCGGGGAGGAGATCCTCTACTCCCATGCGCTGGACATCCGCAACATTCCCTGCGCGCGCTTCAGCGATCCGCTCGCGGGCTTTTCCTGCGCGTTCATCAACGACGCCAGCGCCGCCGGTTTTGCCGAGGCGCGGGGACTGGAAGAGCCCGCTTTCGTCTACCTGTCGCTGAACTTCTGCGTGGGTGGCGCGATCTTCCTGAACGGGCAATTGTACCCCGGCGTACACCAGCACGGCGGCGAATTCGGCCACATGCGGCTGGTTCCGGGGGGCAAGCGCTGCTACTGCGGGCAGATCGGCTGCGTGGACGCCTACTGCGCGGCGGTCCGGCTGTCCGACCTCACGGGCGGCAGCCTGCACGAATTCTTTCACCTGCTCCACAGCGGCGATGCCACCTGCCAGAAGGCCTTCGACGAATACCTCGACTGGCTGGCGTTGGCCGTCACCAACCTCTCGATGGCCTACGACTGCGAAGTGGTGGTCGGCGGCTTCGTCGGCAGCTTCCTGGATGAATTTCTGCCGGAGCTTCAGCGCCGGGCCGCGCCGCTCAACACCTTTGAACAAAACAGCGAATATATCCGCGTCTGCCGCCACCGCCTGGAGGCCTCGGCGCTTGGCGCTGCGCTGCAACACGTGGACGCCTTTTTCCAAAGCTTTCAATAGCCGCCGCGCCAGGCGGCGAGTAAACTATTCTTATGGCGGGGCGAGCGATCGCCCCGCCACTTTTTGCCTTTCGGCAAGCGCTGCGTTCCTTCGCCCGGATATCGATAAGCAGAATTAATATTTGTTCCACAATGCCCCGCACGCTATGGGCATTCAGTATATTTTCGAATCTCATAATTTTGCCTATTGACAACAGTGTTTTCTTGATGTATGATAATTGCACATATAAAAAACGTTTTCTAAAAGTCAAATCGATAAACGCCAAAACCCATAAAACCTTCGACCGGCGCCAAAAACCTTCCGACAGCACCCATCGCCAAACGGCCGCTAATTTTCAGGCCATGCACTTTGCCATAATCCTTCACAAGTTTATATTTTGCGGGAGACCGCAAATGAGAAAATCAAGGAGGGTCCTGTATGAAGAGAGGTTTGTCCCTGCTGCTGGCAATGTTACTGGTTTTAGCGTTAATACCCACGTTCGCGTCGGCCGAAACGAAGGTCGTCAACATCGTGCTGGCCAACAATCCCCTTTCCCAGGCGCTGGCCGACCTTGCCAAGGATAACTACAAGAAGGAAGGCGTTGAGATCAACATCGCCATCCTGCCTGAGAACGACATGCGCGAAAAGCTGACGACGGAAGCCTCTTCCGGCGGCAACGCCTACGACATGTTCTACATCGGGCCCTACGAGGCGCAGACCTGGGCCCGCAACGGCTGGCTGGAAGATCTGACCCCCTACTTCGCCGCCATGACCGACGAGCAGAAGAAGTGGTACGACTACGAAGACCTGATCCCCGGCATGATGCAGTCGCTGGCCCTGGATGGCAAGCAGTACGCGGTTCCCTACTACGGCGAGTCTTCGTTCATCATGTACAACAAGGAGCTCTTCGAGAAGGCCGGCGTCACGATGCCCGAAAAGCCGACCTGGGACGAGATCTATGATCTGGCCGTCAAGATCAAGGCGCTGGGTGACGACACCGTCGGCATGACCATGCGCGGCATGCCCGGCTGGGGCATGAGCGGCGCGCCCTTCGTCACGATGGTCAACGCGTTCGGCGGCCAGTTCTACGACATGGACTGGAACGCCACCGTGGATACCAAAGAGCAGCGCGCTGCGTGGGAAATGTACAAGAAGATCCTGCGCGACGCTGGCCAGAAGGACATCCTCAGCTACTCCTACAACGAGTGCATCGCGCTGATGCTGACCGGCAAGTGCGGCATGTACTACGATGCGACCTCCATCTGCTCCGGCTTTGAGGCCGAAGGCAGCCCGATCAAGGGCAAGATGGGCTACGTCGCCGCCCCGCACCAGGTGAAGGAGACCAACACCTCCTGGCTGTGGAACTGGGCGATGGGCATCAACCCCAAGAGCGACAAGAAGCAGGAAGTGTTCGACTTCATCCTGTGGGCGACCTCCAAGGACTTCATCAACCTGACGCTGGAAAAGGATCCCTCCGGCGCCTCCACGCCGCAGGCCTCCCGCTCCTCCCTGTACACCCTGCCCGCCTACGCGAATGTGCCTTATGCCGCCGCGACGCTGGCCGCACTGCAGTCGATGGACTTCAACAACCCCTGCGTCAACCCGGTTCCCTACACCGGCCTGCAGTACATCGCCATCCCCGAGTTCGCGGATGCCGGCGATAAGATGACCCAGTGGCTGGCCGAGTTCGTGACCGACCAGATCACCCTGGATCAGGCCATCGCCAACACCCAGGCGCTGTTCACCCAGATTGCCGATGAAGGCGGCTACAAGCAGTAACTCCTTCCCCGCCTGACAGCGGAACATCCGCTCCCGCGCGTTCGCTTACGGGCGCGCGGGAGCGGTTTAGGTTATCATGGCGCATACAATGGAGATACCGGGCGCCGCCGTGGCGCGAGGAATGGACGCCCATTCGGCATTTAGGGCAGGTGAAACGCATGCAGCCAACACTATCGAGAAAGCGCTATACCGATAAATACTTCGCGCTCCCGGCGATCATCTGGGTCGCGATCACGACGCAGATCCCGTTTCTGCTGACGATCATCTTTTCGACGCTCAAGTGGAACATGTCCAGGCCCGATCTGGGCATCAAGTTCAATTGGCTGAACAACTACCAATACTACCTCTGGGGCACGGGCAGCGGCGAATTCTGGGTGATTACCTGGCAGACGATCCTATTGACCGTGATTTCGCTGGTCGCCTGCACGCTCTTCGGATTCTTGGTCGCATTGCTCCTGGACCACGACATCCCCGGAATCAACGTGGTGCGCACGTTGATCCTCGGCCCGTTCTTCGTCATGTCCACCGCCAGCGGCGTGGTGTGGAAGGTGACCATCCTCAACACGACCTTTGGCTGGTATGGCTATATTTGCAAGCTCATCGGCGTCGCGCCGGTGGATTTCATCAGTTATCATTCGCTTCCTTTAATAGCGTTTCTGTTTGTGTGGCAATGGATGCCCTTCTTCGTGCTGGTCATATTGGCCGGCCTACAGGGCATCTCGCAGGAGGTTCTGGAATCGGCGCGCATCGATGGCTGCAATTGGGGCGTTTTGACCTTCAAAATCAAGCTGCCGATGATCCTGAACCACATGCAGGTGGCGATCATGCTGGGCATGATCTTCATCATCAAGGAGTTCGGCCTGATCCTGGTCACCACCGCCGGCGGCCC
>JAEVZE010000261.1 GCA_023392395.1 Bacillota bacterium | reverse complement strand
GTATCCCCCTGCTGCACCGTGTAGGTATCGCCCAGCGGGCACTGCATTCTTTCCAAAAGAAATCCCTCCCCGCTGGTAAGCCTATGCGCGGGAGGGAATGTTCAGACTGCCGAGGAATTTCTGACGTTGAAAACCTTCGAGGTTCAACGTATTAGGCGAAGGGCTGCTTGCCGGGCCGGTGCACTTCGATCTCGTCGACGATGCCGGTCTTCCGGGTCAGCAGGAACAGCGCGGTTTCGGCGATTTCCTCCGGCGGGATCAAGTCTTCCGTCGGGATGTCCGGCCGCACCCGGTAGGCCATGTCCGTCAGCACACCGCCGGGGCTGAGCATGTGCACGCGGATTCCGTCCTTGTAAACCTCGCTGGCCAGCGCCTTGGTGAACCCCACCAGCGCGTGCTTGGACGCCCCGTAGACGCTCTGCATTGGGTATCCCTTGTGGGAGACCACCGAGCCGATGTTGAGGATCGAGCCCCGGGTCACGCGCAGGTGGGGCAGCGCCGCCTGGCACAGAAAGAACGGCGCGCGGGCGTTGATCGCCATCACGCGGTCGTACTCCTCCGGCGTGACCACCTCAATTGGCTTTGCCAGCACCTCGCCGGCGTTGTTGACAAGCACGTCGAGTCGCCCGAAGCGCTCCACCGTCCGCCTGACGCATTCCGCGGGACAGGCGGGGTCCGTCAAATCGCCGGGGATGACCAGCGCTTCTACGCCGAACGCCTGCGCCAGACGGGCCGTCTCCTGAAGCTTTGCCTCGCTCCGGCCACACAACGTCAAATTCGCGCCGCTGCCCGCCAACGCCTTTGCAATGGCTCTTCCGATGCCGCCGCCCGCGCCGGTGATCAGTGCGACCTTTTCCGTAAATACCTTCACGCTCTTAAAGCCTCGCTTTCCGCCTCAAGCGCCCGCTTCAAGCGCTTCAGCCCTTCCTCGATCGCCTCGCCCGTCACGTCCAGCACTGGGCGGAAGCGGATCGTGTGCGTGCCGCTGGTCAAAAGCAGCATCTTCTCGCGCTCATAGCAGCGGCGCACTACCCGCTTGCAGGTCTCCTCATCGGGCAGGTCGATCGCCGCCATCAGTCCGCGCCCGCGGGCTTGAGTCACCAGATCAAACTCCGCTTCCAGCGCCTTGAGCCCCTTCAAAAGTACTTCGCCCTGGGCGGCCGCGTTCTCCACCAGGCGCTCCTCCTGAATCACGTCGATGCCCAGCGCACCGCGCAGATAATCAATTGCGTTGCCGCACCAGGTGCCGCTGATGCGGGAGGACACGCGAAACACGTTGTCCTGGATTTCGTCGATGCGCGGGCCCGCCGCGATGCCGCACACCTGCGCCTTCTTGCCGAACACCAGGATGTCCGGCTGCACGGAGAAGTGCTGGTGCGCCCAAGCCTTGCCGGTGAGGCCCATGCCGCTCTGCACCTCGTCGAAGATCAGGAGGAATTCATGCTCGTCAGCCAGTTTGCGAAGGCCCTCAAAGAAGGACTTGCCCAGGTGCCGGTCGCCGCCCTCGCCCTGGATGGGCTCCACGATCAGCGCCGCCGCCGCGTCCGGGTGCTCTAAGCACCAGGCGTCGATCTCGCCCAGGCACTTGTGAACGCGCGTCTCATAGTCCGGGTCGTCCGGGAAGCGCAGCACCGGCGGATCGAACATCGGCCAGCCAAAGCGCGGAAAGTAGTTGGTCTTGGCGGTGTGGGGCGAATCGGTGGCGCTCAGCGCGTAGCCGGAGCGGCCGTGGAACGCCCGCTTGAAGTGCAGGATCTGATCCGCGCCACCCACCACATTTTTCTCGAGGTTCTTGCGCGCCTTCCAGTCGAAGGCGGCCTTCATCGCGTTTTCGACAGCCAGCGCGCCGGTGTCGATGAAGAACAACCGCCGCATGTCGTCCGGCAGCATCGAAGCCAGCTTTTCCGCGAAGCGGGCGTAGGGCACCGAGTAGAAGTCGGGGTTCGAGGGCTTGAACACGCTGTAGCGCAGCACATCTTCGCGGAAGGTTTCGCTCTTCAGCGCCGGGTGGTTGTAGCCGATGGGCATCGACGCATAGAAGGTGCAGAAGTCGAGGTACGCTTCGCCGCTTAGCAGATCCACGACGAAGGAGCCGCAAGAGCGGTCAAAATCGGGCAGCAGGCGGAAGCCGTCGGTCAGGATGTACTGCTTCAGCGTGGGAAGAATCTGATGCGCTTTCAATGAAACGCCTCCTCTCGGACGGTTGGAGAAGTCTAGTTAAATGCAAGAAAGATGGCATTGGCCAGTTTATCGAACGTCCCATCTCCGGGGGTTGCGGGGGCCGAAGCCCCCTAATTATCGGCAACCGGAGGGCGACACGTGCGGCCGCAGGTTGCCCATTCCTTGTCACACGCAAGCCCAGCCGTGAATCCCTAGATTCACAGGGCTTGCATACGGCTGTCAAAAGACGTGATCCTTTTGACAGCCTGGACGTCAGTCCAGTTTGAATTCGATGCCCTGGGACAGCGGCAGGTTTTTGGAATAGTTGATCGTGCAGGTCTGCCGGCGCATGTAGGCCTTCCAGGCGTCGGAGCCGCTCTCGCGCCCGCCGCCGGTCTCCTTCTCTCCGCCGAACGCGCCGCCGATCTCCGCGCCGGAGGTGCCGATGTTGACGTTGGCGATGCCGCAGTCGGAACCTGCGCAGGAGAGGAAGGTTTCCGCCTCCTGCAGGTCGTTTGTGAAGATGGCGGAGGACAGGCCGTGGGCCGAGTCGTTCTGGATGCGGATGGCCTCCTCAATGCCGCCTGAATAGGGGATCAGGTACAGCGCGGGGCAGAAGTTCTCTTCCTTTAGAATCGGCATACCTTCCCGCATCTCGAGGATGGCGGGCTGCACGTAGCAGCCGGAGGGGAAGGGCAGCGCCTGGCCGCCGGTTAAGAGCTTTCCGCCTTGCTCCACGGCGCGCGAGACGGTCTTTACGAACAGTTCTACCCCGCCCGCGTCGATCATCGGGCCGATGTGGCTCTTCTCATCCAGCGGGTCGCCCACCTTCAGCTTGGAGTAGGCGTCCACAAGGCTTCGCGCGGTTTTCTCGAACACGCTCTCGTGGATGATCGCCCGGCGGATGGTGGTACAGCGCTGGCCGGTGGTGCCCGCCGCGCCGAACACGATGCCCGGGATCACCAGCTTGAGGTCGGCGGTAGGCGCGACGATCACCGCGATGTTGCCGCCCAGTTCCAGAATGGTCCTTCCGAAGCGGGCCGAGACGGCCTCCGCCACGTGCCGCCCGACGCCCGTGGAGCCTGTGAAGGAGACCAGGCCCACCCGGGGATCGCGCAGTAGCTTTTCGCCCACCGACGCGCCGCTGCCGATGACCAGGCTGAACACGCCCTCAGGCACGGCGTTTTCCCTTAGTACTTCGCCCAGCAGTTTCTGAACGGCCACCGCGCACAGCGGCACTTTGCCGGAGGGCTTCCACACGGTCACGTCGCCGCACACCGCCGCCACCATCGCGTTCCAGGACCATACCGCCACCGGGAAGTTGAACGCGGAGATTACGCCCACGATGCCCAGCGGGTGGTACTGCTCCATCATCCGGTGGCCCGGCCGCTCGGAGGCGATGGTCAGGCCGCACAGCTGGCGGGAGAGGCCGACGGCGAAGTCGCAGATGTCGATCATCTCCTGCACTTCGCCCATGCCCTCCTGCAGGATCTTGCCCATCTCCATGGACACCAGTTCGCCCAGCTCCCGTTTGTGCGCGCGCAGCTTGAGCCCGAACTGCCGCACGATCTCACCGCGCCGCGGCGCCGGGATGGCGCGCCAGACGGGGAAGGCCGACTCCGCTGCGCTCAGCACCCGCTCTAGGTCCGGTTCGGACGCCTGACGGATGCTGCCCAGCACCCGGCCGTCCACCGGGGAATGGGAGGTCAACGTGCCGCCTTCCGAGAACCATTCCAGCCCCGTGGAAGCACCGGGATACAACGTGTTTTCCAGCATGGCCACACCTTCTTTCCGAAAATGACGCGCGCCGAACGGGCGTCATCGCCCGCGCAGCGCGCTGAAGTGGTTTATGGCGCGGGGCGGCGTCTTTGTCCTTCGGGCGCGCCAAAAAGCCTGGCGCGTCCCGTGCCTCGTGCGTATCTTTAACACGATCATACCATAATTGGAGGTAAAAGGGAAGGGAATTGTATTGTTAAATGAATATACAGTATAATTATACATTTTTGGGTGGCGCGGAATACAGTCCGAGACAGCCGAAATCCGGGAAAATGCGCATCATAAGTGCAATATAAAGCGGGAAAGAGGCTTTTGCGCCGCGTCATTTTTGGCGGATAATGCATATGAGCGTATATCGTGGTCCGCCTACGGTTTTCATCGCTCCCGGTGGCCTCAAGCGGCGGCAGAAAAGCTTCAGCCATCAATCCGCGGATTGATGGCTGAGAACCAGGCTGACGTTGCGACAACTAGACGCCGCTGGCGCCGTAGTTGGCGAGTACGCGGGCGGACGGATCGTTGACGTTGCAGCCCTCCCAGCAGCGGTTGGGCATCCAGAAGTCGTCCACCATCCGGGCCTGGCCGGGGTAGAAGGACTCGAACAGCTCGCGGTAGAGCAGGCTCTCCTTGGTGAAGGGGGTCGCGAAGTCATAGCGCGCAGCCCTGGCGGCGAACTCGGCGTCGGTGTACCGATCCTGAGCATAGCCCTTCAGATCTTCAACCATCGAGTGGCCCACCGCGTCTGAGAAGGCCGCCTTGTCGCGGTACAGGATGGAGAGCGGCAGCCAGTCGCCCTCAAAGGCCCGGCGCAGCAGGTACTTGCCCATCTTGTAGGTGTTCAGCTTGCGCTTGGGGTCGATGGCCATCACGTAGCGGACGAATTCCAGGTCGCCGAAGGGCACCCTCGCCTCGATGGAGTTGACCGAGATGCAACGGTCGGCCCGCAATACGTCGTACATGTGCAATTCGCGGATGCGCTTTTCCGCCTCCAGCTGGAAGGACTCGGCGTCGGGCGCGAAGTCGGTGTACTTGTAGCCGAACAGCTCGTCGGAGATCTCGCCGGTCATCAATACGCGCACGTCGGTGTGTTCGTGAATGTACTTGCACACCAGGTACATGCCGATGGACGCGCGGATGGTGGTGATATCGTAGGTGCCTAGCAATTTCACCACGTCCGGGAGGGCCTTCAGAACGTCCTCGCTGGAGATGATCACTTCCGTGTGGTCGCTGCCCAGGAAGTCTGCCACCACGCGGGCGTACTTGAGGTCGATGGCGTCCTTCTCCATGCCGATGGAGAAGGTGCGGATGGGCTTGTTCAGAAGCCTGGCTGAGATGGCGCAAACCAGCGAGCTGTCCAGGCCGCCACTCAAGAGGAAGCCCAGCGGCGCGTCGGCGTCCAATCGCTTTTCGACGCCCGCCACCAGCCTCGTGCGGATGCCCTCGCAGATGGATTCGACGCCGGTGTCAAAGTATTCCTTTGCCATTTCGATGGCCGAGTAGCGGGTGATCTCTCCGTTCACCGCGTAGCAGCCGGGCGGGAAGGGCAGGATGGTTTCCACCAGACCCACCAGGTTCTTGGGTTCGCTGGCGTAGACCAGCGAGCCGTCGGAAAGCCGTCCGTAGTACAGCGGCCGGATGCCGATCGGATCCCGGGCGGCGACCAGAACATCTTTTTTGGAATCGTACAAGATGAGCGCGAACTCCGCGTCGAGATGCTTGAACATGTCCAGCCCCTGCTCGCGGTACAGCGGCAGCAAGAGCTCGCAGTCGGATTCGCTTTCAAATTCGTACTTCTTGGACAACTCGTCCTTGATGGGGCGGAAGCCGTACAACTCGCCGTTGCAGACCACCATGTCGCCGTCCAGTTCGAAGGGTTGCATGCCGGCCTCGGTCAGGCCCATGATCGCCAGGCGGTGGAAGCACAGCCAGCCCTGACCGACCTCCTCCACGCGGGACATATCCGGCCCGCGGGACGTGCTGCGGTTGAAGGCCTCCAGCATCGCCTCAAAAGGAACGCTCCGTTTCTCGAAACCCATGATCGAACACATAAAAAACGCACCTCCGAATTTTACGCGGCCCTCGCCCTGAATATTTCAGGACGAATTGCCGCCAATCCGTGGTGCCACCTGATTTACCGCCGAAACGGTCTCTCCTAAGGCTCTAATAAGCCCGTGCGGTTGTAACGTGCCGCCTGCACGTCTCCTCTACTGGCCTTGCGGCGTTCAATTCGATGCTTCAGAGTGTTCTTCCCTGGGATGCACGTGCGGGACTCCCACCAACGCCCGCTCTCTGCGACAGCATCTCCCGGGTACTTTTCTCCATCAACGCATTTGGTATGAAGCTTTATGGCCGGTATCTTACCACGCACAGGCGACGTTTGTCAAGCACGAATTTCTGAAATCCAAAATCTTAATCCTGCACATTTTGAGCGGAGAATGCGGGCTAAGGCGAAAAGTTTGCAATAAATTCATCGCCGATTTTCATTTCTTCATTGACAGTGCAAAGCGGGGCATGCTATAATCGGCCATCAAAAGAGCGAAGGTGACCTTTTGCGGTCCCTTCGCGCGCTAAATTTTGGGCAGAAGTGAGGAATCGGCGTATGGCGAAGTACACCAGGGACGACATCATCCGCATCGTGACGGAAGAAGACATCAAGTTCATCCGGATGCAGTTCACCGACATCTTTGGCCAATTGAAGAACGTGGCCATCACCGCCTCGCAGATTGAGAAGGCAGTCAACAATCAGATCATGATCGATGGGAGCTCCATCGAGGGCTTCGTGCGCATCCACGAGTCCGACCAGTACCTGCGCCCGGACCTGGACAGCTTCACGGTGCTGCCCTGGCGGCCGCAGCACGGCAAGGTAGCGCGCCTGATCTGCGACGTGTACAACCCGGACGGCACGCCCTTTGTG
>JAEVZE010000239.1 GCA_023392395.1 Bacillota bacterium | reverse complement strand
GCGATGGGAAACGGCCCAGTGCACGCGCTGGACACCGCCCTTCGCAAGGCGCTGTGCGTGTTCTACCCGGAGCTCAACCACGTGCGCCTGACCGACTACAAGGTGCGCGTGCTGTCCGGCGAAAAATCCACCGCCGCCGTGGTGCGTGTTTTGATTGAAAGCACTGACGGCAAGTCCGTCTGGACCACCGTGGGCGTGGACAACGACATCATCGCAGCCAGCTGGCAGGCGCTGGCCGACTCCATCGAGTATATCCTGCACAAGTGGGACGTGAGCCGGGCCGCGCCCGCGAACCGAAAGGAAGGCGAGACCTCATGGGCATGACGATGACGCAAAAGATCCTGGCCGCGCATTGTGGCAAGGAGCAGGTGACAGCCGGAGAGATCGTGCTGGCCAATGTAGACCTGGTGCTGGGCAACGACATCACCGCCCCCGTCGCGATCAACGAATTCGAAAAGGCGGGTTGCGATTGCGTCTTCTGCGAAACCAAGGTCGCGCTGGTGCTGGACCACTTCGCGCCCAACAAGGACATCAAGGCGGCGGAGCAGTCCAAGAAGGTGCGCGAATTCGCCGGGAAGCATGAGATTACGAACTTCTTCGACGTGGGCGAGATGGGCGTGGAGCACGCGCTGCTGCCGGAAAAGGGCCTGGTCACCGCCGGGGACCTGGTGATCGGCGCGGACAGCCACACCTGCACCTACGGGGCGCTGGGCGCGTTCTCCACCGGTGTGGGTTCCACCGACATGGCCGTGGGCATGGCCACCGGCAAGGCATGGCTGCGCGTGCCCGAGGCCATCCGCGTGACGCTGACCGGAGAACTTCCCCAGTATGTCGGTGGCAAGGACGTGATCCTGCACATCATCGGCATGATCGGAGTCGACGGCGCGCTGTACCAGTCGCTGGAATTCGTGGGCCCGGGCGTTCAGGCATTGACCATGGACGACCGCCTGTGCGTGTGCAACATGGCCATCGAGGCGGGCGGCAAGAACGGCATCTTCCCGGTGGACGAGGCGACGCTCGCGTACCTCAAGGAGCACGGCGCGAAGGAGCCGAAGGTTTTCGCCGCCGACCCGGACGCGGAGTACGTCCGCGAGATTCAGTTGGACCTTTCGGCCCTGACGCCGCTGGTCGCCTTCCCGCACCTGCCGGAGAACGTCAAGGCCAGAGGCGAGTACGGCGACGTTGCGATCGATCAAGTGGTCGTGGGCTCCTGCACCAACGGCAGGCTGTCGGACCTCATCGCCGCGGCGGAAGTGCTGAAGGGACGAAAAGTGGCCAAGAACGTCCGCGCCATCATCATCCCCGCCACCCAGAAGATCTACCGGGACGCGATGAAGCTGGGCCTGTTCGACATCTTCCTCGATGCCGGCTGCGCCGTGTCCACGCCCACCTGCGGGCCGTGCCTCGGCGGGCACATGGGCATCCTGGCCAAGGGCGAACGGTGCGTCGCCACCACCAACCGAAACTTCGTCGGCCGCATGGGCGATCCCAAGAGCGAGGTCTACCTGGCGGGCCCGTGGGTGGCCGCCGCGTCGGCCGTTGCAGGCAAGATCGCGACGCCGGACGAGCTGAGCGCTGTATAACCAATTCCAAACATCCTTGCATCGTCGCTGCGGTTCTTTTTGCGCATTGCTGCGTCGTTCTTACGCTCATCGTAGCGCTGCTACGACTCGCTTCGACTCCTTGCATTGCATCAAAAATGCCTCGCAGCTTTGGATGCAACCCTGTTCCTCATTGGTTAAGCCGGAAAGGAGCAAAACATGACCATTGAAGCAAAGGCCATCCGCTACGGCGACAACATCGATACCGACGTCATCATCCCGGCCCGCTACCTGACCACCTCCGATCCCAAGGAACTGGCCGCCCATTGCATGGAGGACCTGGACAAGGATTTCCTGAAAAAGCTGCCCGAGAACGGCGTCTTGGTGGGCGGGACCAACTTCGGCTGCGGCTCCTCCAGGGAGCACGCGCCGCTTGCCATCAAGCACGCGGGCGTCTCCTGCGTGGTGGCCAAGAGCTTTGCGCGCATCTTCTACCGGAACGCCATCAACATCGGCCTTCCGATCGTCGAGACCGACGCGGAGATCAATACCGGCGACACCGTGTCCATCGACCTTTCCAAGGGCGTCCTGGCCAACATGACCACCGGGCAGACGGTGAACTTCCCGGCGTTCCCGGACTTCCTGCAGAAGATCATCGAAGCGGGGGGCTTGATGAACGCAATGAAAGGCGGGCTCGTATGAAGTACCGGATTGCCGCCGTCCCGGGCGACGGCATCGGCCCGGAGATCGTAGGGGCCGCGCTTGAAGTAGTGCAGGCGGTGGGGAAGAAGTACGGCCACGAGTTTGAGGTGGAGACGCTGCCCGCGGGCGGCTGCGCCATCGACCTGACCGGGGAACCCCTGCCCAAGGCGACCCTCGACGCCTGTCTGAATAGCGACAGCGTACTGCTGGGCGCGGTGGGCGGACCTAAGTGGGAGAAGCTGCCAGGGCATCTGCGCCCCGAACGGGCTCTATTGGGCATTCGCAAGGCCATGAACCTGTACGCGAACATCCGCCCGGCGCGGCTGATGCCGGTGCTGAAAGCCGCCTGCCCGCTTAGGGAGTCAACTGCCAACGCGGGGTTTGACATGCTGATCGTGCGGGAGCTGACCGGCGGCATGTACTTCGGGAAGAGCGGGAGAACAGAAGGCCCCTTCGGCGAAACCGCCTTCGACACCGAATCCTATGGCGCGGGGGAGATCGAGCGCATCGCGCGCATCGCCTTCGAGTCGGCGAGGAAGCGTAGCGGCAGGGTCACCAGCATCGACAAAGCCAACGTGTTGGAATCGTCCCGGCTCTGGCGGGAGACCGTGCACAGAGTCGCCGCAGACTACCCGGACGTGCAGGTCTCCGACATGCTGGTGGACAACGCCGCCATGCAGCTGATCGCGCGCCCGTCGCAGTTTGATGTGATTGTGACCAGCAACATGTTCGGCGACATCCTGTCGGACGAGGCGTCGCAATTGACCGGCTCGATCGGCCTTCTGGCCTCCGCGTCCCTTGGCGACGGCACGCGAGGCATGTACGAGCCCATTCACGGCTCCGCGCCCGACATCGCGGGGCAGGGCATCGCCAACCCCATTGCCACCATCCTGTCCTGCGCGATGATGCTGCGCATGTCCTTTGGCTTGACGAAGGAGGCGGACACGGTGGAGGCCGCCGTCGAGAAGGCGCTCCAGGCGGGCCACCGCACCCGCGACATCGCGGCGGGCGGCGCGTTCGTGACCTGCCGTGAGATGACTGACCATATCTTGGTTGCGTTATAGAGGCGACCACACAAAATGACCGATGGGCAATTCCCCGGCGTCCGCTATGAGAATCCACTGCGGCGCCGGGGTTTTTCCATAATCCTGTTATTAAGATGTTAGGCAGCATTGATTTGGTAAACGGTTTTATGGTATACTGCTTGGTACGATAGCTGATCTCTGGAGGCAATCTGTGCAGAATTTTTCGAAGGGGCGCTTGATCGCGGGCTGCGCAATCGGCGTTGTCGCGGGCTTGGCGCTGCCGTTTCTCTCGGTGTTTTCCGCCTGGGTCATGCTGCTGCCGGTGATCTTCGCGCTCCTCTGGGTCTGGGCGGGCTGGCCGAGCGTCCTGGTCGGTGCGGTCAGCGTGGTGCTGGCCGGGTCCGGCTATTGGTTCCTGGGCTGGGGCTTTTCGGCGGCGATGCTGCTGATGGCGCTCCCCGGCGTGCTGGCGGCCATCCTTACCGGCTTTCGCAAGCCCTTCTACCGCGCGGTCGGGTACTCGGTTGCCCTGCAGCTGGCCTCGATGGTTGCGGTGACGGCGATCGCCTGGCTGTTCTACCGGCAGAATCTGGTGGATGTGGTTACCGGCGCGCTCCGGGGCATGATCGGGGAAATCCCGCTCGCCCGCCAGCACTTTTTGATGCTGCAACTGGGCCAGTTGGGCTTCTTCGGGGACAACACAGGCATCAATTTTTCCAGTGCCATCCTGACCGACGCGCAGCTGACCAGCCTGATCGACCAGTTGATGTACACAATCAATTCGGGGCTCAAGCAGTCGCTGCCCGCCTTCGTACTGTGCTCCGGCGCGACCACCGGCGCGCTGAGCTACGCGGGCGCGGCCTGGGTGCGGATTCGCCGGGGTGACGAGGGCATCCCGTTTGCGAAGCCCGAGGGCTGGCGGCTGAACGCCAACCTGATCATAGGCCCTCCGGTACTGGCGCTGGCGTGCCTGGGGTTTGGCTGGCTGGGCCTCCAGGGTGCGGACGCAGCCTATGTAGCGATGGTGAGCCTTTCGCAGCTGCTTTTCACCGTGCAGGCAGTGGGCGCGCTGGAGCGCAGGATGAAGGCCGCCGGGGTCGCCCCCGGCCGTCGCGCGGCGCTGACCATCGCCGCCTTGGTGATCGGTTACCGGCTGATGCCGCTCGTGGGCATGTACTCCGCCCTGTTCGGCTCACAGGGCCTGGTTTCCAAACAGATCCGAAAACGAATGGATGGCAAGGGGGACGAGTAGCGTGAAGGTCATACTGCTTCAGGACGTCAAGGGAACCGGCAAGAAGGATCAGATTCTGGAGGTCGCCGAAGGATTCGCCCGGAATTTTCTTATGCCCAGGAAGATGGCCCGCGAGGCGACCGCTGAAGCCCTCAACTCCATTGAAAAGGCCAAGGACGCCCAGCAGCACCGCGAGGACGTGAAAAAGGCCGAGGCCGAGCAGAAGGCCCGGGACCTCAAGGGCAAGCTGGTGATCGTCAAGGCCAAGGCGGGCGAGGGTGGCAGGCTCTACGGCTCCATCACCGTTCAGGAAATCGCCGATGCGCTCAAGGCGCAGCACGGCGTGGAGATCGACCGCCGCAAGATTGAGCTGGACGAGCCCATCCGCTCCGCCGGACAGACCACCTTCAGCGTCCGTCTGACCGCCGGCGTCGCCACGCGCATGCTGCTGAACGTCGTGGCCGAGGGCAAGGAAAAGGCGAAGTAGGCCGCCATGGAACAGAGGATGACGGACCGGATCCCGCCGCACCACATCGACGCGGAGCGCTCGGTGCTGGGCAGCATGCTGCTGGCGCACGAGGCCGTGCTGTTGGCGCAGGAAATGCTGGATCCGGACGATTTCTACGACCCGGCCCATAAGGAGATCTTCTCCGCCATGTGCCACCTGGCCAACCAGACCCGAAAGATCGATTTGGTGACGGTGGATGAGGAGCTATCCCGAAGGGGCCGCCTGGAGGGCATAGGCGGGCTTACGTACCTGGTGGAGCTGTCCCGCTTTGTGCCGTCGGCCGCGAATGTCGCGGCCTATGTGCGCATCGTGGACGAAAAGTCCACGCTCCGGCGGCTGATCTCTGC
>JAEVZE010000015.1 GCA_023392395.1 Bacillota bacterium | reverse complement strand
GAACATGAACGCATTGGTTCCGATGGACTCGAGCCCGTCCGAGAGTTCCACCTTCTTCAGGTCCGAGCATCCCTCGAACGCGCTGTCCTCGATTTGGGCCACGCTGCTGGGAACCACAATATCCGTCAGACCCGTGCAGTAGGAAAACGCGCCTCTGCCGATAGCCGTTACGCCTTCTGGGATCGCGATGTCGCCGCCCCGACCCTCGTACCGGAGCAGCGTTCCGTCGCTGACCACAAAGTCGGAGTCGCCGGCAGCCTGCGCCGCCGGGATGAGCATGGTGAAAAAGAGCAGTGTCATCAGGAAGCGAGGCATCCAGAAGCCCTTCATGTCAATCCCCCCCCCGTCGCCCCTTTACGGGCAATTTCGTTTTCATGCTTTCAACAGACTCATCACGCCTTGGTAATATTTATGAGCATTATTCCGCAGAAAAGCGTTCGAGGGAATAAGTAATCTTTATTCGTTTCCGGCGACCTGTGCGCCGGGAACGTGTTACAGCCACCAGTGCGAACACTGGTGGCTGTAACAATTCCGCTAGTCAGCGCGCCGCCCGGAAATCCTGCAGGATTTCAGGCGCGCAGGCTTTTCTATGCAAATGAAATCTGCCAAGGCAGCTTTCATTTGCCAGCGAAGCGGCTTAATAGACGTTCTTCCACTGCTCGATGTTGTCCTTGGTGAACAGGAACGGATCGCCGACGATGGTGAAGGATCCGCCGTCGCCCGCGTCCATGATCTCGCGCTCGCCCAGGCGGCCGGCGGCCAGCTTCTCGCCAACCTTGCCGGTGATTTCGCCCTTGACCATCGCAACCGACGCGTATGCCGCGCAGTAGCCCAGGTCGATGGGGTTCCACAGGAACATGCCTTCGCAGGTGCCGTCGGAGATGGCTTCCGCCATTTCAGAGGGCAGGCCGAGCCCCGTCAGCTTGATCTTGCCGGTGAGGCCGTTGTCCTTGATGCAGGTGGCCGCCGCAGCGATACCCACTGTGGTGGGGGAGATGACGCCCTTCAGGTCCGGGTAGGAGCTGATCAGGCCCTGCATCTCCTGGTAGGACTTGTCGGTCAGGTCGTCGCCGTACACGACGGTGACCAGCTCGATGTCCTTGTACTTGGGATCGGCGAGGGTCTCCTTCATGTACTTGATCCAGGTGTTCTGGTTGTCCATGGTGGCGCCGGCGGACAGAATGGCGATCTGGCCCGCGCCGCCGATCTGCCGGGCGATCTCCTCGATCTCAACGCGGCCGATGTTGGCGGCGACGGAGGGCGAGATGTCCAGGTCGCGGCCTTCGGCGTTGACCTTGGAGTCCCAGGAGATGACCTTGATGCCCTTTTCCTTGGCGGTCTGCAACACACTCACCACGCCCGCCGCGTCGTTGGCGGAGATGGCGATGGCGTCCACGCCCTGCTGGATGTAGCCTTCGATGATCTGGATCTGGCCTTCGTTGGAGGAGTCCGCCGGGCCGTTGTGCACGTACTCGAAGCCCAGTTCGCCCTTGGCTTCCTCGAAGCCCTTCACGGCCGCCTCAAAGAACGGGTTGCCGGTCTGCTTGTAGACCACGCCAATGGTGATGGGCTTTTCCGCCAGCGCCGGGACAGCCATGCTGGCGATCAGCATGAGCGCCAAGACCAGGGACAGAATCTTGCGCATGATGGGTTCCTCCTTGTATTCTTCCTTCTCGGCGGGTTCCCCCGCCGGAAACAAATTCAATTTCTCGCGGTGGAAGTGGCGCGGGTGTGGATCTGCCGCTTCTTCCGGGCGGATTCGACCATATTGGGCACCAGCACGACCGCGATCAGTAGCACGCCAATCGCAAGGTTCAGGATGAACGCGTCGTTGTAGGCGATCATCAGGCCGTTTTTGAGGCAGGTCATCAAGACCAGCGACAGGAGAACGCCGATGGCGCTGCCCTTGCCGCCCGCGGTGGACGCGCCGCCGAGTACCGCGATGGCGATGGCCTGCATCTCGTAGCCGGTGGCCAGCGTGTACTTGACGGAGCCTGTGCGCGCGCACAGGAAGAAGCCGCCCACCGCCGCAAGCAAGCCGTTCAAGGTGAACACGATAAGTTTGATGCGGTCGGTCTTGAGGCCGGAGTACCTCGCCGCCACGATGTTGGTGCCGGTGGCGAAGATGCGGCGGCCCGAGGGCGTCCGGTGAACCCACACCGCGTAGAACGGGATCACCAGAAGGATTGAGAGCAGCATGATCGGGATCTCAAGGCCGAACAGGTTCACCGAGCCGTAGCCCAGGTCCTTCGCAAACCACTGGGGGAAGCCGCCCGCCGATTGATCCTTCAGGATGATGTAGGCGATGCCGCGGTAGAGGGTCAAGGTGGACAGCGTGATGATCATCGGGTACAGCTCCTTGAACCGGATGATCAGAAGGCCGTTGAGAAAGCCACAGGCCGCGCCCACCAGCAGCATCAGGACGATCGCCAGCGGGAAGGGAAGCCCCGCGCCAAACGTCACCGCCATGACGGTGGCCGAAAGCGCCGCGACGGAGCCGACGGATATGTCGATGTCCCCCAGGAGCAGCACCAGCATCATGCCCAGCGCCATGAAGCCCACGTCCACCATGTATTCGCGGGTCTGGTTGAGGAGGTTGCCAAACGTGTACACGCCGGGAAGCTCCACACTGAAAAAGCCGTACACCAGCGCGATCAGGACGACCAGAATCCACTCCCAGTGCCGGAAAAAGCCGGGGATGCGGAGGAGCGCGCCGCTTTGCTGACTCATCAGATGTTCCTCCTTCTGAGGCTCTGCCGGTCCATGACCCGCTGGATGAGCACGTTGGACACCACGGCGATCAGAATCAGCGCGCCCTGGATGGCCTTCTTCCAGAATTCGGAATTGCCAGTGAGCTTCATCATGGTCAGGCCGTTGTTGATCACGCCGATGGTCAGTGCGCCCAGGAGCACGCCTGTGATTTTGCCCGAGCCGCCGGTCACCGACACGCCGCCGATGACGCAGGCGGCAATTACGTACATTTCGTAGCCGCTGGTCATGTCCTGGGTGACCTTCACGTCGTGGGAGGCGAACATGAGCCCCGCCAGGCCCGAAATCGCGCCCATGATGATGTGGGACAATACGATGGTACGCTCCACCGGCGTTCCGCGCATCTCTGCGGCCTCGCGGTTGGAGCCCACGGCGTACAGGTTGCGCCCGGTGCGGATGTAGGTGATGAAGAGGTACATCAATAAGAAGACCAGCAGCATCAGCCAGGTCTTGGCGTTGACGCCCAAGAAATCCGTGCGGGTGAACTGGATGAAGGCGTCCGACATGTCCTTCCGGTAGACCGCTTGTCCGCCCGAGACTACGTGGCACAGGCCGTACAGGATGTACTGCATGCCCAGCGTGGTCACGATGGGCAGTACGTTTCCGTAAGCGATGATCGACCCGTTCACAAGGCCGCACACCGCGCCCACCGCGATGCCCGTCAGGATCAAGAGCGCCACTGGGATGCTGGTGCGGACGGTATTCACCACCTGCGCGCCGTCCACCGTCTGGGTCACGTCCATCGATCCCAGGTACGTGCGCATCAGGATACCGGTCACCATCGCGGAGAGCGCCATGATGCCCGCGATGGAGATGTCAATGGAGCCCACCAGCATTACGCACATCATGCCAAAGGCCAGGATCATCAGGGTGGCGGTGTCTTCCAGGATGAACAGCAGGTTTTTCGGTTCTGCGAAGGCGGGGTTTCTCATTCCCACCAGCGCGACCAGGATCACCAGGATGGCCATCAGGCCGATCTCCCGGTATTTCAGGAACAGCGCGTATATCGGCGCGCGCGCCTTGGTGTTTTGCATTGGCTCTCTCCTTTTTCCTGGCCTTGGCTCAGGCTTCGCTCTTGTCCAGTGGCATGGCGGCCAGCAGGATGCCTTCCTGGGTGGCCTCCGCCCGCGCGATCTCGCTGGACAGTCGGCCCTCCCGCATGACCAGGATTCGGTCGCACATGTTGATGACTTCGGGCATCTCGGAGGAGACCATCAGGATGCCAAAACCCTGTTTGGCCAAGTCGCACATGATCTGGTAGATGGCGGCCTTGCTGCCCACGTCCACGCCCTTGGTGGGCTCGTCCATGATCAGGATGCGGGCGTCGCCGGACAGGAGCTTGGCCACGACCACCTTCTGCTGGTTGCCGCCGGACAGCGAGCTTGCCGTGTCGGCGACGGAATTTGCCTTGACCGCGAGCTTTTTGGACAGCGCCGCGGCTTCGACGTTCTCGGCCTTCCTCTGCATCAGGCCGTTTTTTGCGAACTTATTCAAGTTGGGCAGCGTGATGTTTCGCTCGATGGACCAGGGCAAAAGCAGCGCCTGCTTCTGCCGGTCCTCCGGCAGGAGCCCTATCCCCAGCGCCATCGCGCGGTTGGGGTCCTCGACCGAGACTTCCGTGCCCCGCACGAACACCTTGCCGCCGGTGGGCTTGGTGACGCCGGTGAGTGCTTCGATCACCTCGGTGCGGCCCGCGCCCACAAGGCCCGTCAACCCCACGATCTCGCCGGCGTGCAGGTTAAAGCTCACATCCCGGAAGTAGCCCATCCGGGACAAATGCTCTACTCTGAGCAGTTCCTCACCCACCGGGCAGTCCTTGCGGGGGAAGAATTGGTCGATGGAGCGGCCCACCATCGCCTGCGCCAGCATGGGGGTATCCACGTCTGAGACGTTCCAGGTGCCGATGTAGCCGCCGTCCCGCAATACCGTCACCCGGTCGGCCAGGCGGAACATGTCCTCAAAGCGGTGTGAGATCAAAATCACCGAAGCGCCCTTGGCGCGTAAGGTTTGCACGATTGCGTATAGTTCCTCGCTCTCGCGCTTGGAAAGCGCGGCGGTGGGCTCGTCCATGATGAGCACCCGCGCGTTCTGGGAGAGGGCTTTTGCGATCTCCACCAGCTGCTGCTGCGCAACCGAGAGCACGCCCATCCGCTCGGTGGGGCTGATTTCGGAGCCCAGCGAGCGGAGAAGCTCCCGCGCGCGCTCGTTGGTCTTCTTCCACTGGATGCGCTTCACGGGGCCACCGGTCACCATCTCGTGGCCCATGAAGATGTTTTCTGCCACGGTCAGGTGCGGGTAGGCCGCCAGGTGTTGGTAGATGGCCGCGATGCCGGCCTGAGCCGCCTCGCGGGGGTTGGTAAAGTGGACGATCTTTGCGTCCAGCGACATCTCGCCGCCGTCGTCGGGCTGGTGCACGCCCGTGATGACCTTGATGAAGGTGGACTTGCCCGCGCCGTTTTCGCCCATCAGCGCGTGAATCTCGCCCTCTTTCAGCTCAAAGTGCACGTTGTCCAGCGCCTTGACGCCCGGGAATGTCTTGGAGATGTTTTTTAGCTCCAATAGAGTCTTGGCCATCGACGCCCCATCCCTCCTTGAGCCCAAGCGCGGCGCAACCGGAACCTAACGGAGCGCGCTTGCGAATTTCGCATAACGGATAAATCAACCGCATGTTTACATAGTATTATAGATAAGAACACAACCAAAAAGCAATATGAAAGATATTACTTCGGAAAATAGTACCCATAAGGCGGAAAGGTGCAACGGAATCTGCTGCGCATCTCCCGTTGCGTAAGGCGCAAGCCCTGCAAGGCATGTGCCTTGCGGCCGGGCTTGCGCGCAAAGCGGTAGCTGCCTGCGGCCGCGCATGTCGCCCTCCGGCAGCTTTTATACGCAGGAAGGAGCGCAGAAGCGCCCCTTCCTGTGAAATCGGTGGCTGCGGCCCCCGAACCCCCATGGGTTTGAGAACCGCAGCCACACATTTGCTATTGATATCCCTTTGAGCGGGGTCAAGGGGGCTCAGTCCCCTTGCGGGGGTCCGGGGCAGAGTCCCGGCGTTCTCTCGTTCCCCTTACGCCTTCAGCACCAGCGTGCCGTAGGGGGACAGAGTCACGACGCCGGAGAGGGTTTCGCCGGTGACGGCGCTGGGCAGGGGACGAACGAGGGTCACTTCCTGGGGTTGTCCGGTGTAGTTGAGCAGGAACAGCCAGCGCGCCCCGTCCTGTTCGCGGACGGACAGCTCCACGGCTTCGGGGCAGCAGATCAGGCTCTCGTAGGGCTCGGCGAAGCCCAGCTTCTTGAGCAGCATTGCCGCGCCGTCTTCCGAGAAGCCGCTGCCCAGGTAGTAGGCCGCGCCGCCGGATGGGTAGCTCTTGCGGATCAGCGCGGGCGCGCCCTCGAAGTAGCCGCCCACGAACCGGGCCAGCGTCTCGCCGCCTTCCACCGGCTTCAAGATGTCGTGGAAGTGGGGTGCGGACAGCCATTCGCCGCTCCAGTCGATGTTGACCGGCGCTTCCTCGGCCCGGGCGAAGGTGTAGTCCACCACTTCCGCGCCGGTGATGGACCGGGCGTAGCCGGGCATGGGCATTATCGGGCAGCGGCCGTACTCGTCCTTGTAGCCGGTGCGCGCGCCCATCACCAGGATGCCGCCACCTTCCACATATTCCGCCAGCAGCTTCGCCGCTTCCTCCGTGAGGATGGTCGGGTGCGGGTAGAAGATCAGCTTGTACCGGGAGAGCTCGGAGAGCTCCGTCCTGTGGGTGTTCGTGAAGCGAAGATGGACGAAGTCCAGCGGCGCGTGAAGGTGCTGCGCGGCGGCGAAAATCGCCCGGCGGGATTCCTGGTCCAGCGGGCCGTGCCACTGGTCGCGCTCGCCGTCCCACTCGTTCAGGTAGTCTGAGGCGAGCGCGATGCGGGCCTCCACGCGGCTGCCCGCGGCGGCGGCCAGGGGCTTCAGTGTTTCGTGCAGCGCCCCCACTTCCCGGACGCGGCGGTTCTCCACGTTGGAGTAGTCGTTGATGCCGTGCCAGTAGATCTCGGTGCCGAAGCCGCAGGTGCGCCAGCGGAAGAAGCTGACGAAGTCCGCGCCGTGGGCGAAGGACTGCATTGCCCAGAGGGTCATCTGGCCCGGCTTGGGCATCGGGGCCAGCATTCGGAAATCCCAGCCGTTGGCGCCGGACTGCTGTTCCATCACGCCGAAATTGGCCGAATGGCTGCGAGCGTTGGTCAGCATATAGCTCCAGAACCGGTCGCCCATCGAGCCCGACATGCCGTTGATGCCCTTTTCCACGCCGTAGGCGAAGTTGGGGTAGCTGTCGTAGGTGACGAAGTTGAGGGCCTGCTGGGTCATCTCGGATGTGTCCAGATGGCCGAAGATGCCGTTGGTGGTGACGAAGCGACTGCCGGCGTACTTCCGCAGGATGTCCGCCTGCAATTTCACGTAGCCGACCGCGCTCTTTGAGAAGAACCGCTTTTCGAGCAGCGCCATGTGCGGGTTGGCGTGGTTGTGCAGCGTGGGCCTTTCAAGGTCCACCTGGGACCAATCAGTATACGTCTGGTTCCAGAAGCGCGCGCCGATGGCCTCGTTCAGGGCGTCCAGCGTCCCGAAGTGGTCCTTCAGGTACTGCCGGAAGGCCTCCCGGTCGGCGCCTGCGTAGAATTCGTTGCACTCGCAGTTGATTTCATTGTCGATCTGCCAGCCGATCACCGCCGGGTGTTCGCCATAGCGCTCAGCCAGCGCGGTGACGATCTTCCGGGTATACTCGCGGTAGACTTCGGAATTGTAGTTGTAGTGCCGCCGGTGGCCGTGGTGCATCAGCGTGCCGTCCATCCGGGCGTTCAGGACTTCCGGATGGGCGCTCGTCAGCCAGGCGGGTGGCGTGGCGGTGGGGGTGCACAGGATGACCTACATGCCCTTGCGCTCGGCCAGCGACAGGAAGCGGTCGAACAGCGAGAAGTCGTACTGTTCCTCTTCCTTTTCTACCACGCTCCACGCGAACTCAAAGACCCGGACGGTTTCAAGGCCGACGGCCAGCATGCGGTCAAGGTCCGATTCCCACAGCCCTTCGTCCCAGTGCTCCGGATAATAGCATACGCCCAGCGCCAGATGATCCAGTTTCATGGATTTATCCTGCAACATATTCTGTCTCCTCGTTTGTTTGATGGATGTTTTCTGACTGCCACGCAGTGGATTTTCAACGCCTCAGTTTATTCTTTAATCGCGCCCGCCGTCAAGCCGCTCATGAAGAACTTGGAGGCGCACAGGAACGCGATCAGCAGCGGCAGTACCGACAACGCGCTGGCCAGCATCAGCGCGCCCACGTTGGCGCCGCGGCTGGGATCGCCGCGCATGTAGCTGAGCATCAGCGGCAGTGTGAACAGGTCGTTCTCCCGGAGGACCAGCATCGGGATCATGAAGTCGTTCCAGACATTCACGAACTGCATGATGCCCAGCGCCGCGAACGCGGGCAGGAGAATGGGAGCGATCACGCGGAAGAAGATCAGCCATTCGCTGCAGCCGTCGATCTTGGCCGCTTCCATCAGCGACGCGGGCACGTTGTTCACGCAGTACTGCCGCATCCAGTAGATGCCAAAGGCGTTGGCGCAGCCCGGGATGATCAGCGCGGCATAGTTGTTCAGCCAGCCGAGCTTGGAGATCAGGAAGAACCAGGGCACGATGCCCGCCAGCTGGGGCACCATCATCGTACCCAGCAGGATCGAGAACAGTGCCTTCCGGCCGGGGAAGCGGTAGATGGCGAAGGCGTAGCCGCCCATCGAGCAAAACAGCAGCACCAGCGCGGTGTTCATGCCGGTCACAAACAGCGAATTCAGGAAGTGCCGGAGGATGTTGACGTTCGAGTTCATGAAGGCGAGGTTGTCACTTAGCGCGCTTCCGAACGAGAACGGCGGCGGGAAGGAGTAGATTTCGGGCGTAAAGCGGGTGCTCAGTACGAACATCCAGTAGAAGGGCAGCACCATCACCGCCGCGACAATGAGCAGGATAAGGTACACGGAGATCTTGCTCACGACGCGCGATCTTTTGCCGCCCAGCCAGAGCGTCAGCACTACAAGGAGGAGTAGGACCAGATAAATCCATCCGTTCACCGGCCGCGCACCTCCTTTGTCGCGTCCCGGTCGCCCAGCATGCGCTGGAGCCCCAGAGAGATGATGACGACCATCACCGTGATCACGTAGGCCACCGCCGACGCCAAGCCATAGATGTTGTTGCCCTTGGGCGCCTTGTTCAGAAGGTACATCATCATGGTCAGGCCCATATTGTTGGTGCCGCCAGTCAGGCTGTTGGTCAAGACGAACGGCTCGGTGAACAGGTTGACGGTTCCGATGGTGGACTGGATCAGGGTGAACAGGATGATGGGCTTGAGCAGCGGCAGCGTGATCCGGAAGAAGGTCTGGGAGGCGGACGCGCCGTCGATGGTGGACGCCTCGTAGATGTCCTCGGAGATGCCCTGCATGCCCGCCAGGTAGATCACCATGTTCCAGCCGATCCACTTCCAGCTGAACATGATGATGATTGCCGTCTTGACATACTCGCCCGCGCCGCCCAGCCAGTTGACGGGCGGCAGCCCCAGCATGGCCAGAAAGTAGTTGATAAGCCCGAAGTTATAGCCGAACAGTACCTGGAACACGATGGTGATGGCCACGGCGCTGGTGACCATCGGCAAAAAGTAGACCGTCTTGAATACATTCTGGAATTTGACGAATTTTCCGTTCAGGATGTAGGCCAGAATCAGCCCGCCGAACAGGATCGGGATGTGGGCGATCACGCCGATGAACAGCGTGTTCTTCACGGCCAGGAGGAAAGTCGGGTCGGTGAACAGGCGCGCGTAGTTGTCAAATCCCTTCCACTTCATCGCGCCAACGCCGTCCCAGCGGAAAAAGCTGATGTACAGGCCGCTCAGGATCGGAAACAGGCCGAAGATGGCGAACAATATGAAAAAAGGCGCGATGTACACATAGGCCACGCGGTTTGCCTTGATCTCGCGCCAGAGCATTTTCCTCGTCTGGGCTTTCCCCATCATGGGACCCACCGCCTTTCGGGATACGCGGTTTGCCGTGCGTCGTACTTTCCAATCGCTCCCGGAGACCTGTGCGCCGGGAGCGTGTTTCTTCTCCCAGTGCGCACACTGGGAGAAGAAACAATGCCTTAAGTCAGGGAGCCGCCCGGAAATTCGTGAAGATTTTAGACTCCCGAAGCGCTTTCTACCGCGGTGGAAAGCCGCTTGCGGATTCTCGCCGCTCTACAGAAGCCCCGCGTCCTCCATCAGTTCCTGCATTTTCTCGAAGTCGTCGCGGGTGTCGTTCTCAATGCGGGATTTCATGTCGGCAATGATCTCCTCCGCGGTCTTGTTCTCGTTGAGGCCGCTGCGGACGGCGGTCTGCATGGCCGCCTCGGCCGCCTGGTCCATCAGGGTCGCAAAAGTGGGCTTGGTGTTCTTGGCGATTTCCACCCAAAGTTCGCGGGTCTTCTGGCCGCCGAAGAACGGATCTTCCGCGGAGTAGATGTCGGAATCCCACGCCGTGATCAGGCCGGGGAAGTAATCCACCGCTTCGAACATGGTGTTCTGGGCTTCGGGGGTCGCGCAGGCGTACTTGATGAACTCCCACGCCAGATCCTTGTGCTGCGACTGCGACGGGATGGCCAGGTAGCTGCCGCCCCAGTTGGAGGTGGAGAGGCCGCCCGGCATGTGCGCCACGCCCCACTTGCCCGCGGTGTCAGGCGCGATCCAGCCCTTGAGGAAGCCGCCGTACCAGCAGCCCGCCGCGACGGAGGCGATGGCGCCGGAGCCGAAGGCGGCGTTTGCCTCGTTGCTCCACATGTCGTCAATCTGCGCGTCCAGGCCCTTCTGGCGCATGGCGATGGCGGCGTTCAGCGCTTCCAGCGCGCCGGCCTTCTCCACGTTCAGTTCCAGCTTCTCGTTGTAGAAGTCGCGGTTCATCCAGAACCACTCGTAGAGGTAGGAAGCGGAGGGTACCAGCCAGCGCTTGCCGGGGATGTAGACCTTTTCGGCGGCCTGGAGGAAGCCGTCCCAGGTTGAAAAGAGCTTGTCCACCTCGGCGGGATCGGAAGGCAGGCCCACTTCTTCAAAGATGTCACGGCGATAGAAGAGCGTGGCCGGGCCGATGTCCCACACCAGGCCGATCATGCGCTCCTTGTTCACCGAGCAGGCCAGGTTCCACTTGTACTCGACGAACTGGTCCTTGAGCTCGCCCGCGTTGTAGGGCTCGGCCAGCAGGTTCTCAAAGCCCTCGCCGTCCTTGAAGCGGCCAACCCAGGCCTGCTCCAGCATGACCACGTCGGACGCGCCGGAGCCCGCCGCGATGGCGGTGGCCAGCTGCTGATGGTGATCGGTGGTGGACATGAACACCAGTTCCACCTTGACACCGGGGTGCGCGGCTTCGAACGCCGGGATGATGGCCTTGAACGCCGTGTCGCCGGCCGGCCAACCGCCGACCGTCAGCACCGTGGTTCCCTCCGCCGTGGCCAGGGGCGCGGCCGATGCGACGATCAGCAGCGCGAGCAGCAGTGCGAGCAATTTCCTCATGAAGAGCCCTCCTTAACTTGTTCAAACATGTGAGATACGGGAATTAACAATTACGGGAGTAGATTAGCACTAATATACGGATGTGTCAACAAATAATTTTGTGTAACGGCAAAAATGATTTTAAAGCGCGAATATCCACCAATTCCCAGCGCATACTTGTTTAAACAAGTAGGAATTGACACACCGCAGGGGTACAAGGTATAATACGGACTATAGGAATGCGGAGGTCGGCGCATGAAAAGCCAGGACGAGGCCTTCAAATATCAGGCGATCGAGGACTACCTGCGCGAAAACATCGCGCGGGGGGAATACAACGGGGACAGGCCTCTTGAATCGGAAAACCGGCTGTCGGAGATGTTTGAACTGTCCCGCGCCACGGTACGCCACGCGCTGCTGCGCCTCGAGAACGAAGGATTGATTGAGCGGCGGCAGGGGCGGCGGAGCTTCGCGGTGGAACCAAAGGCCGTCTACCGCGGGCGGCGGCACGACCGGGTGGCGCTGGTCAGCTACGATCCCGCCCACTTTGATATGCGGGATCTGCGCGAGGCCGCGATCCGGGCGCTGGAGGCGGACGGGTTTGAAGTGGTCGTGCGCTACGTCAACGATTTCATCTCAACCGAGCGGCGCGCACTGACGGAACTGAATGAAATGGCTCTGGACGGGCTGATTATCGAGGGCATTGGCACGGGCCTCCCCACCTTCAACATCGATCTGTTCCGAAGGTTTGAGGCGATGGGGGTGCCAATGGTGTTCACCAACGGCTACCACCGCGGGGTGCGCGCCGCCCATGTGGTGGCGGGCGACCGGGCGGTCATGCACGGCATGGTGGACCATTTGGCCTCCCTCGGGCACCGGAACATCGGCGGCATCTTCGCCGGGCAGCAGTATCAGGGCATGATGCGCTACCAGGGCTACATGGACGGGCTGCACGCCAATGGGCTGGAGTACAGCGACCAGCGCGTGATGTTCCTGGCCTTCAACGACCGCCGCTACATCTTTGACAATCTGTTCAACGCCTACCGGGACAGTCTGCTGGATTGTACGGCCATCGTCTGCTACAGCGACTCCTACGCGGAGTTTCTGGAGGCCACGCTGCTTCGCAACGGCGTCTCCATCCCGGACGGTATGTCGGTCACCGGCATGGACAATCTGCCTTTTGCACGGGTCAGCGCGCTGAAGCTGACCACCGCCACGCTGCCGCTGAGGGAGATGGGCGACCGCGCGGCCCGGACGCTGATCCAGATGATTGAGACCCGCCAGGAGGCGGAGAGCGCCGTGATCGACTGTCAGTTCGTGCTGGGCGAATCCACCCGGCCGCTGGCTTGAACGGCGCGGGTTTTCACCGAAATAGAAAATGACGGTCGCTCGTAGCGGACGTGGAAGCCATCAAATTTGGGCGTAGCGAGGTGATTGGGAGCTTGACGGTTTTGGATCGCATGGTACAGGTGGTTTCTATTGCCATCGTCGTCGTGGCAGGCGCGATCGTGCTGGCCATAGTTCCCTATTTCCAGGTCGTCCCCAGCCAGGCCAAATGTCGGCGCAGGCTGCCCGGACTGCGCAGTCTGCCCCGGCCTCTGAAACGGAAGCGCAGGCGTCCGCCGCGCCGCGGACCGTAACGCGGCAGGCATCGGGCGCGCAGATGGACGCCGCCGCACAGCAAGCGGAAGGGCAGACCGCTTCCGCGGTGGTCTCCGCCACCGTCCAGCCGACACCGCAGCCGACCGCCCAGCCCCAAACGGTGGACGCGAGGACACTTTCCGCAATTACCTCTACACTGGAGGGGGCGCAAAGCGCCGCCGTCCGGGTTTTACCGGGGGTCATGCCGTCTGTCACCCCCCAGCCCGGCCTTTCGGAAGGCGAGGGACTGCCCGCAGGCCTCACGCTGTCGTCCCTGAGCCCGTTTACCCAGGATTACGCGCTGAGCGCGTGCATCTACCCAAGCGGCGGCATGCCGATCCCCGCCCTGATCCAGCACGACTACAAGACCCCCGTCGCCACGATGAACGGCAGGGACATCAGTGTGTGGACCTCCGGCTGCGGCGCGGACGCGGTCTCCATGGTGGTCTCCTATCTGACCGGCGAGACGCGGCAGACGCCCTACACGCTGTTTCGCTGGGCCGCCGAGCACGGCCTGTACAAGGGCTCCGGCTTGGAGCATGAGGCGCTGACGACACTGGCCTCGCTGTATGGCGTGAGCGGTCAGTGGA
>JAEVZE010000101.1 GCA_023392395.1 Bacillota bacterium | reverse complement strand
CGAATGCGCTTGAGCGCCTCCAGTACGTCGCTTCGGAACCCGTCCTCGTCGGCGAAGTGGGATTCGGGGTCATAGATCCCGCCGTAAATCTGCCGGTGAAAGTGCTCCAGGAAATGGCCGTAGATCATCGGATCGCGAGAGAACAAAACCCGCATCGGGTTGATGTTGATCTGCATGCGCTTCGCCCTTTCATCAGGAAAAATGAACGCCCCGGTCATGGCCGATGAACGCAGACTGGCCTTTCGAGGCGTTTTTGAATGCGTTTCCGTGGACAGATTATACCATTTCGACGACCGCGTCCGGAAGACCTTCCGAGGAAATCTTCACGCGCGCGGATGGTTGCAGCGGCCGCGCGATGAACTGGCAGCGCCCAGCGAAGGTCGTCTGAACCGGTGAGCGGTCCGGCTGCGTGCCGTTGGGGTCGCCGTTTCCGGAGCCCAGAAGGATGCCGCCTTCGATGGAGATGCGCACGGTGCGATCGTCATCCGGCACGTGCATGCCGCGCCCGTCGACGAGACTGACATTCAGGATCAGTGTGTCCGCATCCGGGCCTTTTGCGGCGTTCAAGAGTTCGATGTGCGCAGGCGTGCCCGCGGTGGTCACACTGTCAACAAGCGTCGCGCCATCCACATCAGCCTCCGCCCGCAGCGTGCCCGGTTCAAACGGCACGGCCCATTCGGCGCGGTTGCGCTTGACCGCCTCTTCGCCGATCAACCGGTCATTCAGGTATAGGCGGACGGACGGACAATTGGTGAAGGCGCATACGCGCACCGTTTCGTCGGGTTTCCAGTTCCAGTGCGGCAGCAGGTGCAGCATTTTTCCCCTCGCGTAGTAGCTTTTCAGCAGAAACGCGGTATCCTTTTCAAACCCGCAGTTGTCGTGGAAGCCCCAGTGCGAGAACACGCTGGGCCATTCGAACGGCTGCGGTTCGCCGCGGTAGTCGAAGCCGCCCCACATGAACAGGCCCGCGACGTGCGGCGCGGCCTCCACGGCCTCCATCGTATCCTCCAGGCGCTGCCCGAAGAAGGCTGTGGTCGTACCGTAGCAGTCGTACACCTGCCGTGTGGGATCGGATTGATAGATGCCGCGCGTCGCGTAGATCGGCCCGTTCTCGGTCGCCACCATGGGATGGCCGGGTCTCCGGGCGGCATACGTCCCATAATCCTCGATGTAGTAATTCATGCCCGCCACGTCCAGGACGTCCGACGCGTTTTCTCGCGTCAGAACGCCGCCGTTCATCGCAGCCGTGACCGGCCTGGTGGGGTCCAGCGCTCGCACGCGGCGCAAAAGCGTTTCCGCGATGCGCTTTCCCCTCGGTTCCGCCTGCCAGGGTTCCTCGTTGAACAGACTGTACAGAAACACGGCCGGATGGTTGCGCGCGCGTAGAACCAGGCTGTCAAGCTCATGTAGCGTCTCGTCCGACGCGGTGAAATGGCGGTTTTCAGCCATCACCAGCATGCCCAGTTCGTCGCACAAATCCAAAAAATCCTCAGAAACCGCGTTGTGCGCGCAGCGGTACGCGTTGCAGCCCATCGCCTTGAGCTTTTCGATGCGGTACCGGTTCAGCGATCTCGGCACCGCGATGCCCACGCCCGCGTGGTCCTGATGGCAGCAGATGCCCTTGACCGGAGTCCGCTCGCCATTGATAAACATGCCGTGATCGGTCCAGGCGATCTCCCGGTACCCAAAGCGTACGCTCTGCCGGTCGATCTGCTTGCCGCCTTCAAGCAGGCGTGCGACCAGCCGGTACAGGTTGGGGGCGTCCGGGCTCCAAAGCGCGGGATTCTCAAGCGGGACTTCCACCTTGATCTCCGAGCTTCCGTACGCACGGACCGAAGCGGCGGTTTGCGTGCTCGCAAGGATCGCGCCCGACGCGTCTTCGATAGAACACTCGACCGTCAAATCGAACGCGCCGCGCGCGGCGCATTCGATACTGGTCTCCACGCAGGTCTCCCAGCGGTCGCCCTGCGCCCTGGTCGCGTGGACGAACGTCGAAAGATGCCCAAAGTGTACGGCGGGCTGCACCATCGCGCGAACCGGCCTGTAGATGCCTGCGCCCTCATACCACCAGCCTTCCCAGCGGGTCGTGTCCACCGAAACGGCGACCAGGTTTTCTTCGCCAAAGAGCGCATAGTTGGTGACATCGCAAAAGAAGCCCGTGTAGCCGCTGAAAGAGCGCATGGCGCGCGTTCCATTGACATAGACTTCGCTCTCGCCCATCACGCCTTCAAATTCCAGGAGCACGGTTTCGCCTTCCGAAAGCTCCGAGAGGAAAAACTTCCGGTAGTACCAGCCCCTGCCGCGCGCCTTGAAGCCGTTGGAGGGGTGGTTATCCGGGGCGGACGCAAGTTCGGTGCACCAGTCATGTGGCACAGACACCTCGCGCCACGGGTTGCCCTGAAGAAATAGCGCCAGGTCGCCGAGCTCGCCGCCGGCCTTGGTCGCGTCGTAGCACGCCTGATGGTCGACTCGCGCCCAGCGAACCGCATCACCCGGACAGAACTGCCATGCGCCGGTGAGGTCGATTGTCTGCCTGTTCATCATGAGTTCCTCCATCAGAAGAAGTACAGCCGCATGCCGGCCTCGTGGCTGATGCGCGATGGGTGGCCCTGGACGTGCTCGGGCATGTGAAACAGATCGTCGTAGTGGTTGGTCGCGAGGATCCTGTTTCCTTTCCTTAAGATCAGCGCCGCGTTCACCGCGCCGCGCGCCTCGGCCCGGATGTCCAGGCCGCACGCGCGGACGATCGCGTCCGCGCCCAGCGCCACATCCGCCGCGCCTTTTTCAATCACACGGCCCGATTCGTCCGTGAAAATCCACTCGACGGCCGCGCCTTCGAACGCGTCGTCCGAATCGTTGACCGCGAAGACCGCGTCGGCCTGCCCGCCGTCATACCGGAGGAATACGCCCAGCGGCATGTTGCTCTCGTACATCGCGTCGATTCCCTTTTTGGGCAATCCCCAGTAGTCGAACAGGCCGTAGAAGCTCTGCGGGCACAGGTCGTTGAATAAGAACTGAACATACCCAGCGTTGGGCGCGTACTTCTGCATCCGGTAATGCTCGGTGTAGTACTTGACCAGCGCGTACTGATACGCCTGGATCTCATCGATCTGCGCCTCGGTTGCGTTCAGCCTCTTGAACGCCTCGGGGCATTTCCGAAGGCTCTCAAGGCAGGCCGGCGCGTCAAAGCCGTATTCGGTGTTGAATTTTTCGGTGGTGCCGAAGATTTCCGTATAGTGCGCCACGTCGCCGTTCAGAGAGCCGGTGTAGTTGTGGCTGTCCCCGCTCGTCAGGTCGTCCGCGCAGAACGAGCCCTTGATGGCCGGCCGGGAGGGGTCGAGCGCGCGAACCGCTTCGTACAGTGCGGGGCCTGGGTTGACCGTCATTGCGCGGCCGAAGGTTTTGCCCATTGGATCCTCAAGGCCAGGCTCGTTCATGCAGATCCACACGAACATCGCGGGGTGCCGCTTGAGCAACCTGACGGTCGAAAGATAGATGTCGATGAAGCGCGCGGCAAAATCGTCGTCCGACGGATGCATCCAGTTGTACTCGGAGTCCTGCAGGATGCCGATGCCGATCTCAGAGCACAGTTCGTAGAAGATCTCCTGCTCCACATGCACGTGCACGCGAACCATGTTGAAGCCCGCCGCCTTGATGGCCAGAAGGTCCCGCTTGTAGCGCTGCATATGCATGCTGGACACGTAGACGTCCGGGAAGTACGAAGTGCCGCGAACGTAGAAACGCCGTCCGTTGAGTTTGAGCGTGGTCTGATGCTCGTCGCGCAGCATCTCAATCTTGCGAAAGCCCACGGACTGCGTATGTTCGGCGACGGTTTTGCCGCCTTGCGTCAGCCGCACTTGCGCCTCGTACAGCCATGCGCCGCCCTTGTCCCAGGTGTTCCAGAGGCGGATGTCTTTGGCCTGCGCCTTGAGTTCCGCCGTCCCGTCCGGGCCAATCGCCGCTTCAGCCTCGCACACGACTTCCTTTGTCAGATGGTCCCGGCAGATGAAGTGCGCGGTGACTCCCTGCGCGTTCAGCGCCCGGAGTTTTACCGTCAGCCCGGCCCTTTGGAGCGCAGCGTCGAGTTCGTACGTCACATCGGGCTGATCCTCAAAGCACGCCTCGTTCGTCGATTCGACCCACACCCGCCCGTACAGCCCGACGGGGTTGACGTCGCGCTGAACGAACGTATCGGAGTGCTCGTAGGTGCCCTTGACCATGTTCCGCACAACCATGTACGTGCGCCGGTCGACGCGATTTCCGTCGACAATCCGCTCCCACGGCGAGGATACCTTGACGATCAGCGTATTTCTCCCGGGCCGCGCCGCCTTCCCCGCCTCCAGCGCGAACGGCGAGGAATACCCCTCGTGCTCGCCCAAAGGCGCGCCGTTGAGCCAAACCTTGCAGTAGTAGTCGGCGTTGGTGAAGTGCACCCGGCACACGCCGCCTACCTCTGTAAGGTCAAATTCGCACTTGTACCACCACGGCGCGGCGTTGAAGTAGCGCAGCGCGCGCCCAAAGAACGGGTTGTCCGCGTAGAGCAGCTGCAATTGCCTGAGCTCCGGCAGGTCCTCCCACTCGGAGATCTGGTTGCCCAGGTCGGTCATCGCGCCAAAGTCCTCGCGGTAGACACCCAGCGCCTCCGCCGTTTCATTGACATCCTGAAAGATCTTCCAGCCCTTTGACAAATCAATCAGCATACCGCTTCTCCTTTATACTATTGTAGAACATCAATTACTCCAAAGCGGCGAGGGATTGCAGATAGCGGGGCAAGGAGCCGGAGCGAGGCGACCCTTCGGGATACGCCTTCGGCATGAAATGCAGCGCTACGCTAACGCGGAGAGCGACACAGCGGCGTGAGATTCAAACGCGTTTGAATCTCACGGTCGTGAAGCGACTTGGTTTCCCGAAGGGAAAGCAACCTTCCCGCGCGAAAAGAACCGACGCAACGAGTAATTTATGTTTAGAAATAGTATTAGTCCTTGATCGCGCCGGCCGCCATGCCATCCATCACATGCTTGTTCAGGAAGAAATAGATGATCAGCGTGGGCAGGATGGCGAGCGTGATCGCGGCGAACGTCGCGCCCCAATCCCTGCGCCCCATCTCCCCGACGAAGTCGTTGAGGCCGACTGGCAGCGTTTTCATGGCGTTCTTGGTCATGAAGGTGTTGGCGAAGGTAAACTCGTTCCAGATATTGACGAAGTTGAAGATGACGATGGTGATGGTTGAATTGGTCGCCATCGGGAAGATGATGCGCAGAAACGCCTGAAAATTGCCGGCGCCGTCGATCATGGCGGCCTCGATCAGCGAATCGGGCACAAACTTCATGAAGTTGACATACAGGAAGATGCACATCGGCAGCGCGAAGCCAACCTGGGGCAGAATCAGCGACAGGTACGTATTGCGCAGGCCTAGCGCGTTGTAAATCTGAAACATCGGAATCAGGCACACGAACAGCGGAATCATAATGCCCAAGAGGAAAAACGACATCAGCGCGTTCGCCTGCCGGAAGCGGATCTTGCTGATCGCATACGCCGCGGGCGCCCCTAGCACGACGATGGCCGCCAACGTGAATACGGCGACGGCCGTGCTGTTGACAAAGTAGAGCACCAGCTTGGACTGGGTCAGCGCGGTGACGTAGTTGCCGATAAAGAAGCTGGTCGGCAGCGAGTAGGGCGCGTTCATCGCGGTATCGGACGCGGTTTTGAAGCTGGAGGCGATGACCCAGAACACAGGGTAGCTGGTCAGAAGGACGAAAAACAGGATGACCGCGTACAATGTCACGCGCAGCGGCTTGCTGACGGAGAGCGATTCATTCATAGTGCTTCCCTCCCTACAGCGACATGGCGCGGTCCGAACGTCCCTGGAAGTAGCGGACGAAGCTGACCGCAATCAGCGACTCGACCAGCAGGAACACCGAAATCGCACTGCCATAGCCGAAGTTGGTTGAATTGAAGGCCGTCTTGTACATGTAGGTCGCGACCAACTCCGAAGCGCTGCCCGGCCCTCCGGCGGTCAGGATGTAGGATACGTCAAACCCTTTCAACGTGCCGTTGACCAGGATCACGAGCACCGTAAAGAAGATGCCCCGGATCATCGGCAGTTTGATGTGAATGTACTGTCCCAGCCAGGTGCAGCCGTCGATGTAGGCAGCCTCGACGACGTCCTTCGGGATCGCCATGAAGGCCGAATAGAAGATCACCATGTAAAGCCCGCAAAACTTGTAGCCGTCGACCAACGTGACGAACAAAAGCGCATAATTGGGCTCAGACAGAAAGGCGATCGGCTTCAAACCCAGCGCGGCCATCAGCGCGGCCAGAACGCCCTGCGGCATGACAGAGAGCAGTTTTTCAAAGATTTTGCATATGGCCATGGAAGAGATGATGCACGGGATGAAGTACACAACCCGGAGCACGTTGGAGCCCCGCTGGATGCTGGACAGCAGGATCGCCATCATCAGCCCCATGAAGACCTGGTACACCGTGCCCACCGCCATAAAGTACAGGTTGTTGCGCACGGCGGCCTGGAAGGTGGTGTCCCGGAACATCCTCACATAATTGTCGAGTCCGGCGAATTTCATTTCGCTGATGCCGTTCCAGTTAAAAAGGCTGTATCCCAGCGACCAGATGACCGGAATGATGACGATCAGCAGGTATACGATGAGCGCGGGCGCGGCGAAGAGCCACGGTTCCGCCTTGAATCTCGGTTTCAACGGGGTCCCCCCTCTATGGTGGGGAACCGGCCGGATGGCCGGCTTCCCCCAAGCTGTTGACAAACCTCTCCGTACCATCCAATCGTTTCCGGCGACCTGTGCGCCGGGAACGTGTTTCTTCCATCAGTGCACACACTGGTGGAAGAAACACTACCGAAAGTCAGCAGGCCGCCCGGAAATTTCTCAGAATTTCAGGCCTGCGCTGAGCTTCTTCCTTCGCGTTCAAAAACCCTCGGGGTTTTTCAACGCTCTACCTGCTCGATGCAGCCCGGGATTACTGCTTGACGTTTTCCTTGATCACGGCGTCCATGGCGTCGGTGAACTGCTGGGGTGCGATGGTGCCCAGCGCGAGGTTCATGGTTTCCTTGTTGAGGGTTTCCAGGGAAGCGGAGTCAATCACGACGTCCCAGCACTTGGCATAGGTGTTGACCTTCGACGCGCTGTCGATGATGTCCAGATAGATCTGGGGCAGGCCGTCCGTGGTGGAGGGCATGAGCGACGGCAGCAGGTTGTAGTCAAACAGCGCCACGTCGGCATACCGGTCAATGAGGAACTTCATAAAGTCCTTCATCGCGGGCGTCATCGACGTCTTCAGCACCGCAGTGCCGATGCCGGAGTTGGCGAAGTAGTCGCTGGCCGTGGTCTTGTCCTCGCCGGTGTAGGAGGGCATCGTGAAGTAGCCGATGTAGGGGAACAGGTTCATTTTCTCGTCCACCAGAGACTGCACCACCCAGGTGCCGTTGTACAGGATCGCAGCCTGCTGGGACACGAACAGGTCCACCATCGTGTCGTAGTCGGCGGTGCTCCAGCCGGGCTGGAAGTACTGGGCGATCTTCTGAAGGAATTCGGCGCTCTTAAGGCCCGCGTCGGTTCCGAAGGACGCCTTGCCCGCGCAGGCTTCCTCAATGTACTGGTTGCCGGTCATGCGGAACGGGATCAATGCGGAGTAGCGCAGGATCGGCCACGAAGCCGCGCCGCCCATCGAAATGGGCACAATGCCGGCGGCCTGCAGCTTGTCGCAGGCGGCGAGCAGCTCGTCCATCGTGGTGGGCAGCTTGTCGATGCCCGCCTTCGCGAACAGGTCCTTGTTGTAGAAGAAGTACTCGGTGTTGCACTGCCAGGTGAGCAGGTTGAGCCTGCCGTCCGTCAGCTTGGCGTATTCCTTGGAGATGTTGAAGAACTTGTCGCTGACGCCCAGTTCGTCGTACAGCGCCTGCATGTCGTACACAAGGCCCTCATCGACCAGGCTGGTGAAGAAGGATTCGGGGTCCGCGTCAAACCAATCGGGGAGCTCGCCAGAGGAGGCGAGGATCTTGATCTTCTGCAGGTACGACGTGCGGTCGGA
>JAEVZE010000081.1 GCA_023392395.1 Bacillota bacterium | reverse complement strand
GGCTCAACCCCACGATGGCGCCCAGGGACTTTACCCACGGCCGGATCATCTGCATCGACTGACCGATTCAACCCGGAGTAGCCTGATCCCAAAAAACAATTAGGGCCGCGCGAATGCGCGGCCCGGTTCAAATTTCTTCCTATGCGTTGAAAACCCTCGGATTTTTCGACGCACTAATTCGCGCCGGTCATTGCCCGTTCGTTCGCGCTGGCCTCGTTGTGCATGTCGATGGCGCGGCGGAACTGGGTTTCAAACAGCTCTCGGTAGATGCCCTGCAGCGCCATCAGCTCGTCGTGGCGGCCGCGCTCTTTGATTTCCCCGTCGGAAATGACCAGAATCTGGTCCGCCGCCAGCACCGTGGACAGCCGGTGCGCAATGACGATGGAGGTGCGCCCCTTCATCAGCGCGTCCAGCGCGTCCTGAATGTGGCTTTCGCTGATCGAGTCCAGGGACGACGTGGCCTCGTCCAGAATCAGGATCTTGGGGTCCTTGAGGATGACCCGCGCGATGGACATGCGCTGCTTCTCGCCGCCCGACAGCTTGAGTCCCCGGTTGCCGACCATGGTCTGGTATCCGGCGGGCTGGGAAGCGATGAATTCGTGGATGTTGGCCACGCGGCAGGCGGCCTCCAGCTCCTCCTTCGTGGCGTCCTCCTTGGCGCACCGGAGGTTTTCCTCAATGGTGCCGTTGAAGAGGTAGGTGTCCTGCGTCACCATGCCGATGCCGCCGCGCAGGTACTCCAGGTCAATGTCGCGCACGTCGATGTCGCCGATTTTGACGGCGCCGCCCGTCACATCATAGAGCCTGGGGATCATGTTGACCAGCGTCGATTTGCCCGCACCGGACGGGCCGACGATGGCGAACATCTCGCCGCCGTGCAGCGTGAAGTCGATGTCCTTCAGGATTTCCATCCCCGGCGCGTAGGCGAACTGCACGTGGTCAAACCGGATGTCCGCCTTCTCCACGACAGGCTTCACGGCGTCAGGTTTGTTCAAAATGGTGTTCTTGCGGTCCAGATAGTCGAAGATGCGGGTGAACAGCGCCATCGAGCGGGTGATGTCCACCTGCACGTCGGTCAGGCTCTGAAGCGGCCGATACAGGCGGTTGACCAGCGTGACGGTGGAAGTGATCACGCCAACGCTGAGCTTTGGATCCATGCCTTTTAAAATCATGTAGCCGCCCGCACAGTAGATCAAAAGCGGGCCTGCCTGGGAGAACATGCCCATCATCATCTTGAACCACTTGCCGGAGCGCTGCTCGCGCGTGGCCCACAGCGAGACCTCTTCGTTGACCTTCTGGAACTGCTCGTAGTCCTTGGTTTCACGGGTGAAGAGCTTGGTCAAAAGCGAGCCGCTGACCGACAGGGTTTCGTTGATGATCTGGTTGAGCTCGTCCGTCTTGGCCTGGCCCTTGGCCAGGAGCTGCCAGCGGGTCTTGCCCACTTCCTTGGTGGGCAGGATCAAAAGCGGAATCGCCAGGATGCCGAGTACCGCCAGTTGCCAGCTGAGCGAAAACAGCGCCACCATCGTGGTCACGACGATGGTGATGTTCGACAGGATGTTCGACATGGTGCTGGACAGCACCGTGGAGACGCCGTTCACGTCGCCGTTCATGCGGGTGACGATGTCGCCCTGCTTTTCGGTGGTGAAAAATGCGTGCGGCATACCCTGCAGATGCTGGTACATCTCATTTTTCATGTCATAGATGATGCGCTGAGAAATCCAAATGTTGATGTAGCTCTCGAGTACGCCGATCACCTGCGAGCCGACCAGCGTCACGCCCGCCAGGATCATCAGCTGAATCAGCATCTGCATGTCATGTCCGATGACCGCCTGGTCGACGATCTTGCCGGTGATGATCGCAGGAAAAAGGCCCATGATCGACGATGCGATGATGGCGAAAAACACCAGTATGAGCTGCTTCCAGTAGGGCTTCAGATACGAAAAGATGCGCGAAATCAGAGCCTTCGTGATCTTCGGGCGATTTTTTCTCTCTTCCTCGGTCAGGAAGCCGCGTGGCAGCCTCGCCAAATCGATCTCTCCCTTCGGGCCGCAGCCCGGACAATGATCTACAATATTTCGATTATAGCATAGATTGCGGTAAATATCAAAGTACCACAGGATTTTCATGCGGGCGTCAAAAAGTGCCGAGGGAAAAAGGCAAAGGCCCCGCGCGGGATTGCTCCGGGGTCGCAAGTTGTTGACAAATCTCACCGTACCATCCAATCGTTCCCGGCGACCTGCGCGCCGGGAACGAAGTTTCCTCCACCAGTGCGCACACTGGTGGAGGAAACAATACCTTGAGTCAGTGAGCCGCCCGGAAATTCCTCAGAATTTCAGGCTCACGCAGCATCCTTCCTTCGCATTGAAAAAACCTCGGGTTTTTCAACGCTTTAAAGCCCCGCGCAGGATTGCGCGGGGCCTGATCCATGAACCGTTTCTATTGCTTGCGTGCCAGTGCGGCGCGCGCCTTCTCCACGATGTGCTCCGCCGTCAGGCCAAAGCGCTTCTGCAGGTAGTCCTGCGGGCCGACCTCGCCGAATTCGTCCTCCACCGCCACGTATTCCACCGGTGCGGGGTACTTCGCGGCCAGCGTCTCGCTCACGGCGGCGTACAGCCCGCCGACCCGGTTGTGGTTTTCACATGTGACCACCGCACCTGTCTTTTTGACGGAGGCAAGCAGCGCGTCCGCGTCCAGCGGCTTTACGGTGAACATGTCCAGCACATCGCAATGGATTCCTTCGCTCTCAAGCATCCCGGCTGCGCGGAGCGCCTCGCCCACCATGATGCCGCAGGCGACGAGGGTCAGGTCGCCGCCCTCCCGGAGCGTCACAGCCTTGCCGATGGGCAGGTCGGAACCCTCCCCGTAGACCTTGTAATTGTTCTTCCGGCCGACGCGGATGTACTTGACGCCCGGGCGGCCCTGGCACTGGCGCAGCACCGTCTCCAGCATCACCGTGTCGGTGATGTCGATCACCGTAGCGCCGGGCAGCGCGCGGTAGAGTGCCATGTCCTCAAAGGGCATGTGGGTGCCGCCGTTGAACGAGGCGCACACGCCCGGGTCGGTGCCAAGGATGGTGATGTCGTTTTTCGCGTACCCCGCCGACAGAAACGCCTGGTCGAAGCACCGGCGGGACGCAAACGTCCCAAACGAATGGGCGATGGGCTTGAAGCCCGCCGCGGCCAGCCCCGACGCCACGCCGATCATGTTGGCCTCGGCGATGCCGCACTGGATGGCGCGGCTCGGGTGCAGGCAGGCGTACTTGGCGGTGCCGATGCAGCTCATCAAGTCCGCGTCCAGGTAGATGGCGTCCGGGTCCTTCTCCAGAATGTCCGTGATGGTCGCGCCCAGCACGTCCTTGAACGCCCGGGGATCCATTTCGCCGCTAAAGACGATCATGCGTCTTCGCCTCCTTCCAGCGCCTCGAGCTCGGCGCGCAAGGCTGTAATCCAGCGGTCGCAGGTCTCGGGCGATACGTTCATGCTGTGGTTGGCGACGGTCTCCTCGACTTCCTTGATGCCCGCGCCCTTGACGCCGTCCAGCACCACCGCGTGGGGCGCTTCGCCCGCTGCGTCACACCGGGTGATGGCCGCGCGGATCGCGCCCACGTCGCCCCCGGGAACGGTCTGTACGTGGAAACCGAAGGCTTCAAACTTCTTACCCAGGTCGAAGGGCTTCAGGATGTCGCAGCAGCAGCCGTCCAGCTGCTTTTTGTTGTCGTCTATGAACCAGATCATATTGGATAGGCCTCTGGATGCCGCGAGCATCGCGGCCTCCCACACCTGGCCTTCGTCCAATTCACCGTCGCCCACGATCAGGTAG
>JAEVZE010000403.1 GCA_023392395.1 Bacillota bacterium | reverse complement strand
TTTCCAGATTGTGTTCAGCAGGTTATTTGGGAAATAATCGGGAGTTCTGCACAAAAACAAATGCCCAATACTGTGAAGTACTGAGCAAATGTTATGGTGGGGTTAAATGGGCTCGAACCATCGACCTTTACGATGTCAACGTAACGCTCTAACCAACTGAGCTATAACCCCGAACGCCTGTATATTGTATCGTATCCGACAGGCCTTGTCAAGCGGTTTGGACAGAAAATTCTTGAGCAGCATCAGACGGTAGGAACGATGATGCAAAGTGTGCGCTGGGCGGCAGATCTGAATGCGCTGAGGTGTGGTGGGGCAGGAGATATTGTGCGGGTTGGGTGTTGGGGGCAGGGGAAAATCTGAGGGACCGGGTATGGAGGCATCGGGTAGGGGATTCCGGGCAGAAAAAATCCGATTGCCGCCATGACGGGGAGAAGGTATAATGGGCGCAGCGGGATCGACGATGCGGGGCGAGTGTGCGGCGGGTATCATGAGCAGTGCAGGACGGACGATACCGGCGGTAGGCGAGCGCGACCGCGGGTATTATGGCCGCAGCGGGGCAAATCGGGGCGGCGGACGAGCGAACCGCATTTATCATAGGCGCGGGGAGGCGAGGACATGGAGGCATTCGCATCGGGCGCGGAGCATGTGTTTCTGACACTGGCGCAGATTGGCGTGACGCTCTTGGAATTCAGCGGCGTGCTGGTGCTGGTGATCGCCTCCGCGAAGGCGCTGATCGGCTTTTTCCGAAAGGACGCGCACGTAAGGCTTCAGCTGGCCCAGGGCATCGCGCTGGCGCTGGAGTTCAAACTGGGCGGCGAGGTGCTGCGGACGACGGTGGTCCGGGAGTGGAGCGAACTGGGCATTCTGGGCGCGATCATCCTGCTTCGCGGCGCGTTGACGCTTTTGATTCATTGGGAGATCCGCAGCGAAGAGGCCCGTGGGGGGGAGCGTAGGGCATAATCTGGAACTTTTTGCGTATCAATAGGAGTCTGAATGTCAGGAGGGATGCTTATGAAGCGCATTTGGTCCATGATGCTTGTGCTGGTACTCGGCCTTTCATTGATTGGGCAGGCGGAAGAGCTGCCCCAGACCATTCAAAAGAACGTGCCGCTGGAGGGAACGGATGAAGCCCGCACGTACACCCTCGTGAAGGACGCGCAGGGAAGGTTTTCGATTTACATGGATGCGGACATTTACGAGGCCATACAGGATGGCGACGGCATGACCATCCAGCAGAAGGACGGCGGCAGCGCTAAGATGGTTATGACCTATGTGGACGGCAAGCCCGCGGCGCTACGCGACGCGTTTGTGACGCCGGAGATCAAGCAGGACGATTCTTTCTGGGAGGAAGAGTTTGACGCCCCTTATCCCGGCTGCAGCGTGGTGTTCGATCAGGACGGCAAGACCCGCTCGCTCTACTGGTTCGACGCGGGCGGCGGCAAGGCGCTGGTGGCCGACTTCTCTCTGGAGCCTGAGGAGCAGGAGGGTCACGGCGTGCGCATGTGGAGCATGCTGGAGACGCTGGTGTTCTGATCCATTTTCCAATAAGGGAACCTCCGGTCCGCCCGCCGAATTAATCATCCCATGATTTACAAGGCGGGCGGATTTTGTTATGCTCTTTTGCAAAGGATGTGGAAAAATGACCCTCAAGGCGATCCTGTTTGACTTGGACGGAACGCTGCTGGACACTTTGGACGACCTGAAGGATAGCGTCAACCATATGCTGAAGGCTTACGGCTACCCCTTGCGCTCCCGGGAATACGTGCGGCAGGCGGTGGGCAACGGCGTCAGGAATTTGATCGTCCGCTCGCTGCCGGGCGGCGAGGATGCCTCCCGGGTGGACGAGTGCCTGGCGGTGTTCCGGGCGCACTATTCCAAAAATATGGACAACCAGACAAAGCCCTATCCCGGCGTGATGGACATGCTCCGCGCGCTGAAGGACGAGGGCATTTCCGTGGGCGTGGTGTCCAACAAGTACGATGGCGCGGTGGTCCAGTTGTGTCAAAAGCACTTCGGGGATCTGGTGCCGGTGGCCATCGGGGAGCGGCCCGGCTTTGGCCGGAAGCCCGCGCCGGACAGCGCGCTGGAGGCGATGCGCGTCCTCGGCGCTGGGCGCGAGGAGACGCTTTATGTGGGCGACTCCGACGTGGACGTGGAAACCGCCCGCAACGCCGGGCTCAAGTGCGTGGGCGTATCCTGGGGCTTCCGCCCGAGGGAGAGCCTGGTTCAGGCGGGCGCGGACAAAGTGATCGACGATATTGGCGAGCTGCTTCAGGCGGCGCGCGCGCTGTGAAGCGCCGGGTTCTGATTCTGATCGCTGCGGCGGCGCTGATCGCGCTGGCGGTGGATTTTATGCGCGTTACAATAGAAAAACGCTTGCTTACGCGGCCGGAAGTGCCGCTGATGCAGCAGCAGGACTATACCCAGGCGGTGTGCACCATCGGCGGACAGAAGAAATCGGTGGCCACCAGCGGCTGCGGCGCGGTCTGCATCGCGATGGCTGCCGCCGCGCTGGTGGACTCCCAGGAGACGCCGGAAACGCTCTTCCAGTGGGCCTACGACAACGGCCTGTACTTCGGCGACGGCCTGGGCCACGAAGCGATGGGCCAGATCGCCGCCCACGCAGGGCTTTCGGGCGAGTGGCTGGACAACCAGCCGGACGCGATCCTCTCCGCGCTCAAGTCCGGGCGGCCGGTGGTGGCCCACATGGGGCCGGGCACCTTCACCAAGAACGGCCATTACATCCTGCTCCGGGGCGTCGACGAAAGCGGCCTGATCCGGGTCAACGATCCATACAGCCCCAAGCGCAGCCAGGAAACTTATCCCATCGACCTGATCCTCGGCGAAGTCAAGGCCAGCCGCGCGTTTCTTGCGCTGGAGCCGGATTCCGACCGCGCCACCCGAATAATTTAGCGCCAGAACGCATGATTTTTGCCCAATGCCCCGCAACCGGGCTTGGGCATATGCACATTTTGGGAGGTTTCCGCACAAAATCTGCAAATTCCCGACGCTCTAGATTCATATTTAATCATTTTGCCATTGAAATTACCTTTGACATGATACTATAATGAATCTTGCAACTGCTCAAAAGGGGCTCGGGGAAGAGCGCCCGCCAAAGGAGGTACCCCTGTCATGAAGAAAACCCTTGCACTTGTCCTGGCACTGATGCTCGCGCTGGGCGCGTCCTCCGTCGCGCTGGCCGAAACCATCAAGATCGGCGGCATCGCGCCGCTGACCGGCGCTGCGTCCGCCTACGGCCTGTTGGTCAAGGACGGCGTCGATCTGGCGGTTGAAGAGTTCAACGCCAATGGCGGCCTGCTGGGCAACCAGATCGAAATGGTCTGGCTGGACGACACCCATGACGCCGTCGAAGCCACCAACGACTACAACCAGCTGGTGTCGGAAGGCATCGCCGCGCTGATCGGCCCGGTCACCACCACGCCGACCCTGGCCGTCGCCGCCCGCGCCGCCGCGGACAACATGCCCATGATCACCGCGTCGGCCACCGCCTACGATGTGACCAGCGCCGGCGCCAACGTGTTCCGCGCCTGCTTCCTGGATCCCTTCCAGGCCGAGCTGATGGCCCAGTACGCCGCCCAGAACCTGGGCGCCAAGAAAGTGGCCGTGCTGTTCGACAACACCAACGACTACTCCATCGGCCTGTCCGACGCGTTCCAGGCGAAGGCCAAGGAACTGGGCATGGAAGTCGTTGCGGCTGAGTCCGCCGTTGCCGGCGACGCCGACTACACCCCGCAGCTGACCAAGATCGCCGAAGCGGCTCCCGAAGCCGTGTTTATCTGCTACTACTATCAGGACGCCGCGCTGATGCTCCGCCAGGCCGTGGATGTGGGCCTCGAAGCCACCATGATGGGCGCCGACGGCTGGGGCTCCATCGAGCAGCAGCTCACCGACGCGCCGCAGCTTCTGGACAAGGCCGTGTACTGCGACTCCTTCTCCGCCGCGGACGACAGCGAGGTCGCGCAGGCCTTCGTGAAGGCGTTTGAAGCCAAGTACGGCAAGACCCCGGCGGGCTTCAACGCGCTGGGCTATGACGCCGCCAAGATCATGTTTACCGCCATGAACGCCGCCGGCTCCACCGACAAGGCCGCCATCATCGAAAAGCTGAAGGCGACTGACCTCGATTGCGCCACCGGCCACATCACCTTCAACGACCACAATGACCCGATCAAGTCCGCCTTCATCATGGGCTTCAAGGAAGGCGTGCCCACGCTGGTCACCCGCATCGATCCCGCGAAGTAAGGCGCAGAAAATCCGCCATGCGGCTTTTCCACGCAAGGGAAACCTGCACGGGCCTGAATTCCGGAGAAATTCCGGACGGCTCGCTGACCTAAGGAATTGTTCCTCCACCAGTTT
>JAEVZE010000396.1 GCA_023392395.1 Bacillota bacterium | reverse complement strand
GATCGTGGGTCACGTAGACGGAAGTGCACTGGATTTCGTTGTGCAGCCGCTTGATCTCGGTGCGCATCGCCTGGCGCATCTTGCCGTCCAGGTGGGAGAGCGGCTCATCCATGAGCAGCAGCTCCGGCCTTCTCACGATGGCGCGGGCGATGTTCACGCGCTGCTTCTGCCCGCCGGACAGTTTCACCGGCATCATCTCCAGCAGGTCCTCCACCTTCAGGAGCGATGCGATTTCCCGCACCCGCTGGTCGATCTCCACCATCGGCAGCCCCTTGGCCCGGAGATTGAACGCGATGTTATTATACACCGAAAGCGGTGGGTAGAGTGCATAATCTTCAAATGCGAGGCCAATTCTCCGGTCCTTGGGCTGCACCTTGTTCACCAGCCGGTCGCCGATGAAGATTTCGCCCTGGGTGATGTCCTCGAGGCCTGCGATCATGCGCAGCGTGGTGGTCTTGCCGCAGCCCGACGGCCCCAGCATCGCGATGAATTCGCCGTCGTGGCAGTTCAGCGAAAGGTCGTTGACCGCAAAGCTGTTGACGGTGCGCTTTTTCTTGCCGCTGTTGTCGTAGCGCTTAAACAGGTTTTTCAGCATCAGCTTGGCCATGCGTCACGCCTCCTTTGCCCGCTGCGCGGCCAGGTCGCGCACGGACTTTTCGTCATAACGGCCGATGTAGTTCGTCGACTCGGCGTCAAAGAACATGGCCCGGTTGATTTCGAAGGTGACGTACACATCCTGGTCCAGCCGGACGGAGAGGCCGTTGGGCGCGATCATTCTCAAGTGCTGTCGGCCGACCTCGGCGATCAGCACCGACTTGTTGCCGATGGTCTCGAAGCTGTAGACCGTTCCTTTAATCGCGCCTTCCGTCGGCTCGAAGTGGTAGTGGATGTTCTGCGGGCGCAGCCCCAAATGCACGTTGTTGTGGGACAGCTTGTCAAACCGGCCGAACAGCTCCTCGTCAAAGGGCAGCTCGAAGGGCTGGTGGGCTGCCTCCTCCCACTGGAGGGTGTAGCCCTCGCCGCAATGCATCAGGTCGCACTCCAAGAGGTTGATCTCCGGATCGCCCATCAGCTGCGCGACAAACTCATTGCAAGGCATGTAGTAGACCTCGTCGCCGGTGCCGATCTGGACGATCTTCCCCTTGTTGATGATGCCGATGCGGTCGCCCAGGCTCATGGCCTCCATGAAGTCGTGGGTGACGTAGATCGACGTGGTCTGGAAGTTGTGCTGCATCTCCTTGAGCTCAGACCGCATGAGATTTCTGAGCTTTGCGTCCAGGTGCGCCAGCGGCTCGTCCAGTAGGAACACGTTGGGTTCGCGCACCAGCGCACGGCCCAGCGCCACGCGCTGCCGCTGGCCGTTGGAGAGCTGGCTGGGCAGGCGCTCCAGCAGCATGTCGATCTTCATCAGCTTCGACACGCGCGTCACCTCGTCCTTGATGTACGCCTCGTCCCTTTTGTAGCGCGGGCTGCGCAGGGGGGAGGCGATGTTGTCGTACACCGTCATGTGAGGGTAGAGGGCGTAGTTCTCAAACACCATCGCCACATTACGCTCGGCGGGGTCCATCTGGTTGACCACGCTGCCGCCGATCTTCACCATGCCCTGGGTGGGCACCTGGATACCGGCGATGTTGTTTAGGATCGTGGTCTTGCCCGCGCCCGCAGGCCCGAACAGCACGAAGAATTCCTTGTCCCGGATGGTGAGCGTGATGTCGTCCAGGGCCGTCAGCTTGCCGAAGCGCTTGGTGATGCCGATCAGTTCAATCTTTGCCATCGTTACCACCTATCCCTTCACGGCGCCGAAGCTCAGGCCGCGCACCAGATGTTTCTGGATGATGATTGCGAAGATGATCGCGGGCAGCGCGGAGAATGTGGCCGCGACCGCCATCTGGCCGTAGTGCACGGTGGACTGCGCCAGATACTTGGTGGCCGCCACGGTGATCGGCTCCACCTGCATGCCCGCAAGCAGCAGCGGGAACGTGAAGCTGTTCCACGAGAAGATGAAGCACAGGAGCGCCGAGGCCACGAGGCCTGGCTTGATCAGCGGCAGCAGGATCTTCAGGAAGATCTGCCACCAGGAGTAGCCGTCCACCTGCGCCGCGTGTTCGATCTCCACCGAGATGTCCTCAAAGTAGCCGCGCACCACCCAGATGATCAGGGGCATCGAGATCAGCTGGTACACCCAGATGAGCCCCAGGTACGTGTCGTACAGGCCCAGTTTCTGGTAGATCATATAAAGAGGAAGCACCACCAGGATCTCCGGCGCGAACTTGAACGACAGGATCTGGAACGCGATGTCCTCTTTTTTCTTGAAGCTGTAGCGGGCGAAGGCGTAGGCTGCGGGCACACCCGCCAGAACCGACACCGCCACCGCGCCGGCGGACACGATGATGGAGTCCAGAATGTAGCGGAAGTAGTCGGACTTCAGGAACACCGCCTCGTAGTTGGTCAGGGTGGGGGAGAACACGAACGTGGTGGTCAGCATCTCCGCGTCCGACTTGAAGGTCAGAATCACCATCCAAAATAGCGGGAACAGCGCGAACAGCGCATAGATCGCGAGGGCGCCATTTTTGAGCGCCGCGTAGAGCCTGCGTTGAGCCGTCATGCGGATTCCTCCTTCCGCGCTTTGCCAAACCGCTTTTTCACCGGTTCTTCAAGTTCCTTGCCGGTGGCCTGATACTGGGACTTGCGCCACGCCTTCACGATCTGCGAGGCGACGATGTTGACGATGAGCCACAAAATCAGGATGAAGGGCAGGGCGCTGGAAAACTTCTGGTACATGTAGCCGCGGGTGTAGGCGGTGACCGACAGGCTCATCAGCGTGTCGCCCGGGCCGCCCTTGGTTAGCGCGAAGATGATGCCGAACTCCTGCAACGCGGCCATCAGCCGGAACAGAAGCGCGATCAGGATGCAGGGCTTGAGCATTGGCAGCGTCAGCGTTTTAAAGTTGAACCAGGCGCTGCCGCCGTCGATCTTCGCGGACTCGAACGGGGATTTGGGCAGCGACTGAATGCCGGCCAGGATCAGGATGATGACAAAGGGGCAGTTGACCCATACGTCGATCATGACGACGGTCAGCATGGCGGTCTTCTGGGAAGCGCCCCATTGCATGCCGTATAAGCCGAACAGGTTGAGGAACTTTTCGATGATGCCCACGGAGCTTGAGAGCATGAGCTGCCAGATGAGCGTGCCGATGACCGGAGCGACCATCAGCGGGAAGATCAGCGCCACGCGCAGAATGCGGGAAAACCGGTTGTTGAGGCTGCCCAGCAGCATCGCGATGCCAAGACCCAGCAGCATTTCCACCAGCGTGGACCAGAACGCGTACTGCAGCGTGACCCATACGCCGTTCCAGAACTGGCTGTCCTGAACCATGCGAATCCAATTGCGAAGGCCCACGAAGGTGGCGACGGGGTTTCTGAAGGTGTAGCCGGTCAGCGAGAAGTAGATCGCCATCGCAAAGGGGATCAGGATGCCGATTGTGATCAGAAGCGCCGGCGCAACGATCAGGTAGGGCCTGATGCGCGTTTTGAACGGGACTACGTTCAGATCGGCG
>JAEVZE010000378.1 GCA_023392395.1 Bacillota bacterium | reverse complement strand
CCCGTGTGACGGGGATCTTCGCTATCAGGTTGGGGCCGAGCGCCCTCGCCTCCAGCGCCTCCCGGATGATGTTGTCGGCGTCGTCCTCCTTGAGCGGATCTCCTTGCAGCGAAACGTAGCCCATTTTCTCCGGCGCGCACTGGTACAGCGGCTGAAAGATGCTCAGAAGGCTTCCCACCGCGCTGCGCTGTGCGAGCGCCGCCGCGCGCGACGGGTCCTTCGCCTGGTCGAGCGCCCTTTTCAGCCAGCCCAGCGCGACCGGGCGCATTTCCTCTGACGCGAGCATCTTGGCGGTATGGGTGGGGTTGGTTGTGCAGTGAACCGCGCCCGCCGCGATGGCCTTGCGCGCTTCGGTATCGGTCGGGTTGTTGATCCAGAACCGGGGCGGCGTCCATTCGTGAACGCGCGCGAAATAGCCGGGTCGATTCATCGTCAATCCCTCCGTCCCAGGGCCGCCCGGACGATGTCCGAAACGCCCATGCCGTATTTCTCCAGTAGTTCTTCCGCGAAGCCGGACTCGGGGTATCGGTCTTGAAGGCCCAACCGGACGACGGCGCGGGGCGAAGCGTCGCATACCAGTTCGCACACGGCGCTGCCCAACCCGCCAATGACGTTGTGATCCTCGACGGTGATCAGCCGGGCGCACCGCCCGATCAGCGGCAGGAGCGTTTCCCGGTCCAGTGGCTTGATCGTGCTGACGTTGACAAGCGTCGCGCCGACGCCCACCGCGTGGAGCGCCTGCACCGCTTCGAGCGCGTTGCTCAAAACGTGCCCGCAGCCCAGGATCAGCACGTCCTCACCGTATCTGACCAGCACATCCGCCTTGCCCGGCGCAAAAGGCGCCTCGCCTTCGTACACCACCGGATCGCGCCCGCTTCCAATGCGCGTGTACACCGGCCCGTCGATGTCCCTGGCCGCCTTCACGGCCTTGCCTGTCTGCGCGGCGTCGGCAGGCGCGATCACGGTAAACCCGGCGACGGCGCGCAGGATGCCCAGGTCCTCAAAGAACTGGTGGGTGACCCCTTCGCGTTCGCCCGCAAAGACGCCGGCGTTGGCGCCGAAGAACTTGACGTTCAGACGCGGGTACGCGACAAAGGTGCGCATCTGCTCGCACGCGCGCATCACCGAAAACCCGGCGTACGTGCAGACATACGGGATCATGCCCGCCGCGGCCAGCCCCGCGGCGGCCATGACGGCGTTCTGTTCGGCGATCCCCACTTCCACAATCCGGTCCGGGTATTTCTCCATCAACCGCCCGGCGCGAAACACCGCGACCGAGTCCGCGCTGACCATGACGACGCGCGGGTCCTCCTCCATCAGCGCTTCCAGCGCCTCCACGAACGCGACGCGCGTGCTCTTTTTCTCCTTGTTCATTTTTCAGCCCTCCAACTCCTGAAGCGCCAGATGGTATTGCTCCGGGCTCGGCGTTCCCTTGTGCCAGGCGTTGTTATGCTCCATGAACGAGACTCCCTTGCCCTTGACCGTGTGCGCGACGATGCAGGTGGGTTTCTCCCGGCAGTCCTTTGCCGTAAGGAACGCGTCCAGGATCAAACGCATGTCGTGGCCGTCGGTTTCCAGCACGTTCCAGCCGAAGGCTCGGAACTTCTCCGGGATGTTGATCACGCCGCCCACCTTTTCCACCGCGCCGCCGGACTGCATGCCATTGTTGTCGATGATCAGCGTCAGTGCGCCCAGCGCGTACTTTGCGGCGGCCTGCGCGGCCTCCCACACCACGCCCTCGCCCAATTCGCCGTCGCCCGCGATCACGTAGGTGTGAAATTCCCTGCCCGTCAGGCGCGCGGCCATCGCCATGCCAAACCCAGCGCCCAACCCGTTGCCCAGGGAACCCGTGGTCATGTCCACGCCCGGCGTTTTCTTCATGTCGGGATGGCCCTGAAGGATGGAATCGAGGCCCCTCAGCGACGGATAGACGTCTCTTGAGAAGAAGCCCTTGAGTGCAAGCGCCGCGTAGAGCGCCGGGCACGCGTGCCCCTTGGACAGCACCAGCCGGTCGCGGTCGGGCCATGCGGGATTCACGGGGTCCACCCGCATCACGCCGAAATAGAGCGCCGTCAGGATGTCGGCCGCCGAGAGGCTGGGCGCGGGATGTCCGTCGCCGGATTCAAAGATCATTGTCAGAATGTCTCTTCGCACCGCCCTGGCGATCTTTTCAAGCACCCGAACTTCCATGCCAATCCCCTCCTCAACCCAATGTAAATGATTGTTCGTCGAAAACCCGCGGCGGAGACGAAAGAATGCTTGGCGTCGTCAACCCCGCGCCGCGCAAAGCGCTCGGGCGACCGCCTCCGCGCCGTGCTTCGGGCTGGAATAGACCGGAAGGCCTGTCGCGCGGGCGATGGCCGCCTCGCACCCCGCCATCGAACCCTGCGCGAGCAGGTAGCAGTCCACATTGGGCCTGTCCGCCTCCGCGCGTTCCACGAGGACTTTTTCCAGCTCCTTCTGCGTCAGTCCGAACGCGTTGTCCGCCAGCATTTCGACAAGCTCGATGTTTCTTCCCTCTTCCGCCGCAACGCGCTCAATCAGCCGGACCGTGGGCGCAAGTGTTGATCGCAGCGTCGCCAGAACGCCGATGCGTTCGTGCCTTTGAACCGCCGCGCGCGCCATGTCCTCATCGATGCGGATCAGCTTGACCCCCATCCTGTCCAGCAGCGGGCGCGACATGTCCGCGATGTCCCCCACCGACGAGCAGGCGTTCAGGATGATCCCGGCGCCCTGGTACACCGCCGTCATGTACAGCGTGACGAGATCCCGGGCGGCCTTCTTCGACGGGCTTCCATTCCGGATGGCGTCCTCGATGATGGACGGATTGCCAAAGGACAAAAGCGTGTACGCCTCCCCGGACAGCGCGTTGCCCAGCGCCGCTTCCACCATCTTGATCAGCGAAATGGGCATTCCGGTATAAACCACCGCGATCTTGTTCTTGCCGTTCATTCGCGTTCCTTCCCTTTCAGGAAACTTGGGTGTCGCCAAACATCCTTCGTAGGATGTTTGAGAAGGGATATCTTCCGGGCCGGCGTGTTTGAACGCCTTTTTTACGTGCAGCACCTTCCGCCGCTTTTTGAAAGATTACTTCAATTCCCGCCATCTGTTGTAGTGGAAATCCAGGCCTTCCGCGATCCTGTCCAGCTGGCGGCCCACCACGATCTCCGTAAGAAGCCTGTGTGTCCGGATGAAGTACTCCGCCTCCCCCGCCAGCATGCACTGGCGAATGGTCTCCGCGCGCGAAGGCAGCGTCAATTGCGTGATCACGCGGTTGAGGTTCGTGAGCAGCGCGTTGTGCGCGGCCTGTTCGATCGTCCGGTGAAATTCAATGTCGCACTGCAACAGCGCTTCGTGATCGCCGCTCTGGTTTAAAAGCGCCTCCTCAAACTCGTCGCACCGGCGCTCGATCTTGCGCATATCCTCCTCGTTTCCCTTTTCGATCGCGCCTTTGAGGATGCCGCTGTCAAACACCCAGCGAACCTCAATGATGTCGGAAAGCGCGCTTTCCTCCACGATCATGCCGTACAGGACGGGGTTGAACATGCGCTCGGAGTACTGCTTGGCGACAAAGGTGCCCTCCGCGCGGCGGATCTCCAGAACGCCCAGCGAAACCAGCACCTTGACCGCCTCGCGCACGGAATTGCGCGCCACGCCGAACGCGCCGCTCAGCTGCTCCTCGGTGGGAATCTTTTCACCCGGCCGGAATTGCTTGAACAGGATCGCGTTGGTGATGCGGTCCATCACGGTATCCACCACCGAGCGGTTGGCGATGGGTTCAAGCGTCTTGATGGTGTCCATTGCTTCCTCACTACCTTATTGTCGTATTCTCTTTGCGCGGCCCCGGCGGGCACATCAGAACCTGTACAGGACCGGCATCCAGATGCGCATTTCGCCGTAGCCCCGGTTGTCCCAGGCGAAATACGGAATCAACCGCACCGGCACTTCTTCCATGCCCGTCGCCACGAACTTCTGGTACAGCGCGTCCGGGCGGTATCCGGGGCGGAGGAGCCTTGCGGCGCGGGTCGTCAGCGCGACCACCGTCTGCCCCTTCACTTCGTAGGGAACCGGCGCAAATTCGGCGTTTGAGAACAGCATCAGCTCGTCCAGCGAATCCGCCCCAGCATCCGGGGATTCCATACAATACACCAGCGGGCCGCGCTCGACGCAAACCTGCCCCACGTCCTCCTCTACCATCGGATGCGCGATGGTATAGCGCGCCGGCATGTCAAACGTCAGCACGATTTCCGGCAGATCCGAAGGATCGATGCGTACGTCCAGATAGGCGCCGGCATCGTCGCCCGTCAGTGCCCGCTCCGCCGAACCAACCTGCAGGCTGCCCGATTCCAGCCATCCCGGGATCCTCAGCTTCAGGGCAAACGGCAGACTGGACGCGACATCCCGGAATCCAAAGCGGATCGTGCCATCCCACGGATAGCCGGTTTCCTGTACGAGCGTGAACGCCGCGCCGTTTTTGAGCCGGAGCTTTGCCTCGCTTGCGCCGTACACGCCCAGCCAGACGGCGTCGTCCGAAAGCATATAGGCGTACTCGCTCATCTCCAGGATGTAGCGCGAAAGGTTGGTTGGGCAGCAGAAACACTTGAAAAAGCCCGAGCGCTCAAGCGGCCAGATCAGCGGGTAATCCACTGTCTTTGTGCGGCGCAGCATGTTTTCATAGAAGTACTTGTCGCCGTCCAGGCTGACCGCCGCCAGCGCCAGATTGTAGCTGGAGCGCTCGATCAGGTCGAAGTACTTCGCCTGCGGGTCGATCGCGAACATGCGGTGCGCCCAGAAGATGTGCCCCAGTGTGCCGCAGGTTTCGTTGTAGGCGGTCACGTTGGGCAGCTGATATTCGTATCCGAACGCCTGGTGCACGCGCTGCGCCTCAAAGAACATGCCAAACGGCGAGGTGCCCGTATACAGCGCGCCGCAGCCCCCGTTGACGTAGAGCTTCTTGTCCATCAGGTTGTCCCAACAGGCATTGAGCACCGGCAAGAGCGTCTCGTCCCCGTTTTCCAGGTACAGGTCCGCGACGCCCGCGTACAGGTAGGTGGAGCGCACCGCGTGGCCCACGATCTTGCGGTGCTCGCGCAGCGGGATGCGGTCCTGATTGTCATCGGTGCCGTTTTCAACGGAATCCCTCAGGTCGATCGCGATCTTCGCCATCTTCAGGTAGCGCTCGTCGCCGGTGGTCCTGTACATTTCGACGAGGCCCATGTAGTGCGAAGGGCACACGGCCGTCCACGGCTTGTTGCCCTCGAGGATGCGCGCGTACATGCGCTCCAGATAGTCGGCCACGCCTTCGGCGACGCGCAGGAAGTTGTCCTTCCCTGTGATGCGCTTGTGCATGCAGGCGGCGGTGAACAGGTGGCCGAAGTTGTATTCCTCAAAATCGTTGACGTCGCCGTGACGGTGGACGCCGTTTGACCGCCTTTCGCCAATGATCTGCTTGGTGGAAAGGTAGCCGTCCGGCTGCTGGGCCTTGGCGATCAGATCGATGAACTCGTCCAGCTTTTGATTAAGCGCTTGGTCGCGCCGCTTCGCGAAGGCGTACACCATGCCTTCCATCAGCTTGTAAAAGTCGCCGTCTCCAAAGGGCGTCCCGCGGAACTCGCCTTCGCTAAGCCCCGCGGCGATGCGGAAATTTTCCACCTGGTGGAAGAAGCTGGTCGCGTCGTCAAACACGGACAGCACGTGCGGAACCGTGACATCGGCGCAGCGATCGAAGCGCTCTTTCCAGAACCCCTCGCGCAGGCTGAGCGCTTCCTGGGGCGGAGCATAGACCTTGGCAAAGCGGCTCTTCCGGGTGTCAATCAGCATAGGCACTCTCCTTACGCGAAACGTCCGCTAGATCATCCAACATCCTATGTTCAAGTAATGAACAAATTATATCCAGAACCAAATATAAAGTCAATAGATACCAATGAATTTTTCTAAATATAGTGATTTACGCTTAAATGGAGTAGTTTTCGTATTATTCTGAATGCATGCGTGATGGCATTCTCGTGGACCCAGTCCGGAGTAGGGCATGGAATGGCCGCGCCGGGCGCTGCCGCCCATGGGTAGAAACGCTTCGCCGCGGGGGGATGAATGTCTCCCCCCGCGGCGAAGCGTAAAACTCTAGAGTGAAATTATTTGCGCTTGCGGTTCTTGCTCATGTCGACGCCGACGGCCGCGATGATGATGATGCCCTTGATGATCTGCTGCCAGTAGGGGTTGACGCCGATGAAGGTGAGGCCGTAGTTGATGATGCCAAAGACCAGGACGCCGATGACCATGCCGGGCACGGTGCCGATGCCGCCGGTGTTGGACACGCCGCCGACCACGCAGGCGGAGATGGCGTCGAATTCGTAGTTAAGGCCGTAGGCGCTGGTCGCGCCGCCAGTGCGGGCGCACTCCAGAAATCCGGCCAGGCCGTACATGCAGCCGGCCAGCGCGTACACCGCGATCTGCACGTTGCTGACCTTGATGCCCGAAACCTGCGCCGCCTCGGGATTGCCGCCGATGGCGTAGGTGTTGCGGCCGAAGCGAGTCTTGGCCAGGATGAACCAGCTCAGAAGCACCACGCCGATTGCGATGACGACGATGATCGGAAACTGGATCGAGCCCAAGAGGCCCGAGCCCAGGTTGGTGATGGCGCTTTTGACGCCGCCGATTGGCTGGGATGAGTTGGGCGGCAGGTCAAAATATAAGAGGTTTGCACCCCAGGCGATGACCTGCGTACCCAATGTGACAATGAATGCAGTAATTTTGAACCGGGCTATGATATAACCGTTCAGCGCTCCGAACAGTGCGCCGACCGCGACTGCCGCCAGGAGAGGCACCAGGATCGGGACGTCCGCCATGTTCGGGAAGAACCGACGGGTGTATTCCATGGTCTGGCCCATTGAAGCGGTCATAACCGCAGCGAACCCCAGCACACGGCCCGCCGACAGATCGACGCCGCCAACGATCAATACGAACGCCATGCCGCACGCCATGATCAGTTTGGTGGAGTTCTGCAGCGCCACGTCGCGCAGCACGCGGAACGAGATGAACCTGGGGTTGATGAAGCCGATGACCGCGATCATGACGAGCAGGCACAAAAGGATCGCCTTGTCCGTCACGAACGCCGTAATTTTCCGGTTGATGGAGTTCCTTCCCGTATTCATTGCGCACCTCTCCTTATACTAATGAAGAATATTAATTACTCCAAAGAGCCGAGGGGTTTCCGATGCGGGGCAAGGAGCCGGAGCGAGCCGTAGCAGCGCTACGGTGAGCGCAGAGCGACACAGCGGCGTGAGATTCAAACGTGTTTGAATCTCACGGTCGCGAAGCGACTTGGTTTCCCGTAGGGAAAACAACCTTCCCGCGCGAAAAGAACCGGCTCGACGAGTAATTAATATTTGGAATTAGTATTACACCATGAACTTTGTCGCCAGGCGCATGATGTGCTCCTCGTTCATCTCGCTGCGATCGACGAAACCGGCCAGCTTTCCCTCGCAGAGCACCATCACCCGGTCGGCCATGCCGATCAGTTCCGGCATTTCGCTGGAGATCATCACGATGCACTTTCCCTGCGCGGCCAGATCGTTCATGATCTTGTAGATCTCGTACTTCGCGCCGACGTCGATGCCGCGGGTGGGCTCGTCCAGCAGCAGGATGGTCGGCTCCGTGAGCAGCCACCGCGCAAACAGCGCCTTTTGCTGGTTACCGCCGGACAGCGAATTGATCGGCGTTCTAGGGGAGGGCGTCTTGATCCCGAGCTTGTGGATGGAGTCATCGGCGAGCTTCGCGCATTCGCGCCCGCTGATGTAGCCCATGAGCCTAGCGATCTTTTTGTAGAGCGTGACGTAGATGTTCTCGCCCACGCTCAGGACCGGGAAGAGCCCTGTGCGCTTGCGCTCCTCGGTGAGCAGCGCCAGGCCGTTTGCCATCGCGTCGCCGGACCACCGGATTTTGACCGCCCTGCCGCCGATTTTCAGCGTGCCGCTTCTAAGCGCCCGGAGGCCGAAGATGCTCTCCACCAGTTCGGTGCGCTGCGCGCCCACCAGGCCGCCCAGGCCCAAAATCTCACCCTTTCGAAGGTTGAACGACACGTTCTGGAAGCTGCGCTCCTTGGCCGAACAGAAATCCTCCACCTCCATGAAGACCTCGCCGGGCGTGTTGGTCTTGGGAGGGAAGCGCATGCTCATATCGCGGCCGACCATGCGGGAGATGATCTTGTCGGTGTCCAGCTCTTCGGCCGGCCAAGTACCGATCATGTTGCCGTCCCGCATGATGCTGACCTCGTCGGAGATGCGCTTAATCTCCTCGATCTTGTGGGAGATGTAGATGATGGCGACGCCCTTGAGCCTCAGGTCGCGGATGATGTCAAAGAGGTGCTCCACCTCGCTGACGGTGAGGGACGAGGTGGGTTCGTCCATGATGATGACCTGAGCGTTAAAGGAAACCGCTTTGGCGATCTCGATGGACTGAATCTGCGATACCGACAGCGTGCGCACCAGGGCCTTGGGGTCCACCTCGATGT
>JAEVZE010000282.1 GCA_023392395.1 Bacillota bacterium | reverse complement strand
GTGCTGGGCGGCTTCATCGTAGGGCTGTCGGAGACGTTCGTCAAATACTACGCCAGCGAGTATGTCGACGCGATGGTGTTCGGCATCCTGATTCTGGTGCTGCTCGTAAAACCCTCGGGCATTCTGGGCAAGAAGACCCGCGAGAAAGTGTAAGGAGGATGGCGCAATGAAGAAGAACCGGCGCACGACGACGCTGATCAACCTGATCGCCGTCATCATCCTTTACGCGCTCGTGAAGCTCTTCCTGGCGGCGACCGGTGGCAACCGGTCCATCGAGACGTTGCTCACCCAGGTTTGCTACAACATCATCATGGTGGTCAGCCTCAACCTGGTGACGGGCGTGCTGGGCGAACTGACGCTGGGCCACGCCGGGTTCATGTCGGTGGGCGCCTACGCCTCCGCCATCCTGACCACAAAGCTTTTGGCCCAGAGCCCCGCGCTGTTCCCGCTGGCGATGATCGTGGGCGGCCTCGTGGCGGCCCTCTTCGGCTACCTGATCGGCATTCCGGCGCTGAGACTTCGGGGCGATTACCTGGCGATCATCACGCTGGGTTTTGGCGAGATCATCCGCGTGCTGATCAACACGGCGTTCGCGCCCTGGACGGGCGGCGGCAAGAAGATGATCGGCATCCCGCTGTACGCCAATTTCGACGGCGCGTTCTGGACGATGGCGATCGTGGTGTCGCTGCTCTTCATGTTGGCCTGGTCGCGCCACGGCCGCGCGATCATCGCCATCCGCGAAAACGAGGTCGCAGCGGACGCTTCGGGCGTGCCGGTCACCCGCTACAAGATCAAGGCGTTCACCATCGCCGCGTTCTTCGCGGGGGTGGCGGGCTCGCTGTACGCCCATTCGGTGGGCGTATTGGACCCTTCCAAGTTTGACTTCAACGCCTCCATCTCGTACCTCGTAATGGTGGTGTTCGGCGGTATGGGCAGCTTCACGGGTTCCGCGGTTGCGGCCACGGGCCTCACCATGGTCCAGTTCGCGATGGCGAAACTGGTGGAGTACCGGCAGCTGGCCTACGCGCTGCTTTTGATCGTGATGATGATCTTCAAGCCCACGGGCTTGCTTGGCGTCAAGGAATTCTCGATGAGCGGCCTGATCGCCCGTGTCTTCCCGGGCTTCAAGAACTTCATGGATGATCTGGAGCGCAAGCTCCGCCGCCGCAAGGCAGGCCCGATCATGCCCGATGTGCCCCACTACCGCTTCGATGCCGCGCGGGTGCCGGTGCTGGAAATGAAGAACCTGGGCATCCGCTTTGGTGGTTTGCAGGCGGTGGAGGACGTCAACATCCGGCTCACCAACAATGAAATCGTCGGCCTCATCGGCCCCAACGGCGCGGGCAAGACGACGGTGTTCAACCTCCTGACCGGCGTGTACCTGCCTACCGAGGGCGATGTGCTGCTGCTGGGCAAGACGGTCTCCGGCAAGCCTACCTACGAGATCACCAACGAGGGCATCGCGCGCACCTTTCAGAACATCCGGCTGTTCAAGTCCATGACGGTCATCGAGAACATCAAGGTGGCGTTCCAGAGCCGCATGTACTACACCATGCTGGACTGTGCCATGCGCGATACCTACTACGACCGCGAAGAGGACGGCTGCGACCGGCGCGCCCGGGAGCTTCTGCGCGTATTCGACATGGAACACCTGGCCGAGCAGAACGCCAACACCCTGCCCTACGGCCAGCAGAGGAAGCTGGAGATTTGCCGCGCGATGGCGTCTAACCCCAAGGTGCTGCTCTTGGACGAGCCCGCCGCCGGCATGAACCCCATCGAGACCGAGGAACTGATGGCGACCATCCGGCTCATCCGTGAGCGATTCTCGGTGACGATCCTGTTGATCGAGCACGACATGAAGCTGGTCATGGGCATCTGCGAGCGCATCTACGTGCTCAACTACGGCCGCGTGATCGCGGAAGGCACACCCTTTGAGATCAAGAACAATCCCGAGGTCATCCGGGCGTACCTGGGCACCGGCGCGGGCCAGGCGCAGAAGGAGGCGAGCGCGACATGCTGAAGGTGAAGGATCTAAACGTCTATTACGACGCCATCCACGCGCTGAAGGACGTCAGTTTTGAAGTCGCCGAAGGCGAGATCGTCACCCTGATCGGCGCCAACGGCGCGGGCAAGACCTCCATCCTGCACACGGTGTCGGGCCTGATCCGCGGCAAGAGCGGCAAGATCCTGTTCATGGACCGGGAGATCCAGCACGTCGAGGCCCACGAGATCCTGAAGATGGGCCTAGCGCAGGTGCCCGAGGGAAGGCGCATCTTCGCCCAGATGACGGTACTGGAGAACCTTGAAATGGGCGCCTACGCCCGCAAGGACCGGGGCAATATCGCCTCCGGCATGGAGCGCGTGTTTCAGAGCTTCCCCCGGCTCAAGGAGCGCAGGAAGCAGCTGGCGGGTACGCTGTCGGGCGGCGAGCAGCAGATGCTGGCCATGGGCCGCGCGATGATGTCACTGCCCAAGCTCATGATGATGGACGAGCCGTCCATGGGCCTTTCGCCCATCCTGGTGGAGGAGATCTTCTCCATCATCCGGGAGATCAACAAGGGCGGCACCACGGTACTGTTGGTCGAGCAGAACGCGCAGATGGCGCTGTCCATCGCCGACCGCGCGTATGTCATGGAGACTGGCCGCATCGTGAAAAGCGGCGAGGCCCGAGCGCTCCTCAACGACGAAGACGTCAAGAAGGCATACCTAGGGACGTGAAAGAACGCCAAAGGGCGCTGCCCTTTGGAATCCCGCCAGGTGGCATGATGCCCCCTGGACCCCTCACAAAGGGAAAATGTCCGCTAACGCGTCCGTTTTCGGGTCAAAGTGCGACGAGGAACAGGTTCAAGCCTGAAATTTATGGATGTCTAAAGGGACAACAGTTGATATAAACACAGTATGGGGGAGG
>JAEVZE010000274.1 GCA_023392395.1 Bacillota bacterium | reverse complement strand
AGCCAGCACGGCGACCAGAGCCAGAACCATCATCAGAACCAATGCCTTTTTCATGGGAAAGTCTCCTCCTTCAAGTTTGCACTGGGTTTCGAAGCACGCAGTTATGATATACCCGAAGACTTGGTCTTACATGCATGAATCGGTAGCAACTTGGTTAATTTATTGCAAACTCCTAAGCCATAAGTCGCTGTCCGCGTCGCTGGGCATGCGCCAGTCACCCCTGGGCGACAGGGTGACGGAACCCACTTTGGGCCCGTCCGGGATGCACGAGCGCTTGAACTGATTCTGGAAGAACCGCTTCAAAAACACGCGCAGCCACTTCTCGATGGTCGCCTCGTCGTACACGTCCTGAAACGCGATGTTTGCCAGCCGCAGGATCTTCGCGGGCTTGGCCATCCGGCGCAGCAGGTGGTACAGGAAGAAGTCGTGCAGTTCATAGGGTCCTACGATGTCTTCGGTCTTCTGGGAGATCACGCCGTCCACAGGTGGCAGCAGCTCGGGGCTTACGGGCGTATCCAGAACGTCCCGGAGCGCGTCTGTGAGCTCCTCACTCTCCGCGTGGTCGGCTGCGTAGGAGACCAGGTGTCTGACCAGCGTCTTGGGTACCGACATGTTGACGCCGTACATCGACATGTGGTCGCCGTTGTAGGTGGCCCAGCCCAGCGCCAGTTCGCTCAGGTCGCCTGTGCCGATCACGATGCCACCCAGCTTATTGCTTAGGTCCATCAGCACCTGCGTACGCTCCCGCGCCTGCGCGTTTTCATACGTAACGTCGTGTACCGCCTCGTCGTGGCCGATGTCCTCCAGGTGCTGCCGGACGGACTTCGTGATGTCCACCTCGATCAGCTTCGCGCCGAACCCCCTGGCCAGCTTCAGTGCATTGTCATGGGTACGTTTGGTGGTGCCGAAGCAGGGCATCGTGACCGCGGCCAGCCCCTCCAGCGGCAACCCCAGCTTCCGGAACGCCCTCGCCGCGACGATCAGCGCAAGCGTCGAATCCAGTCCGCCGGACACACCCACCACCGCGCTCTTGCAGCCGATGTGGCGAAGCCTTTGCGTCAGGCCGTTTACCTGGATTGCGAGGATCTGCTCGCAGCGCTGGTCGCGCTCCGCCCTGTCGGAGGGCACAAAGGGCGCGGGGTCGACAAAACGGCGGATCCGGGTTTCCTGCACGGCGGTGACGAAGGGTACCTTCGCGTGGGTATTTTCCCTCGCGCCGAAGGTATTCATGCGCAAACGCTCTGAAAACAAATATTGCAAATCCGCGTCGGCCATTGTGAGCCCAGGCTCGTACATCTTCGACTGAGCCAAAATCGCACCGTTTTCGGCGATCAGGTTGTGCCCGGCGTATACCATGTCGGTGGAGGATTCGCCCTGGCCCGCGTCGGCGTACAGGTATGCCGCGATCAGGCGCGCAGATTGGCTCTTCAAAAGCAGTTCCCGGTATGCGGCCTTGCCGATGGTCTCGTCGCTGGCGGACGGGTTGCAAAGCACCGTCGCACCGGCCAGCGCGTGACCTGTCGAGGGTGCGTCGGGCACCCACAGATCCTCGCACACCTCCACGCCCACCTTGAATTCCGGCATGTCCTCGCAAACGAACAGAAGGTCGCCGCCATAGGGCACATCCCAGCCCAAGATGCGCAAGGGCCGTGCCTGCCGCGGCCCGGGCGTGAAGTGGCGCAACTCGTAGAATTCTCCGTAGTTGGGCGGATTGCGCTTGGGCACGATGCCCAGGATGCGCCCATCCTTGACCACGGCGGCCACGTTGAAGAGCCGGTTTTCCACCTCCAGCGGCAAGCCCACCACGGTCATCAGGTCCAGGTCGCGGCTGAAGTCCACAATTCCTTTAAGCGCCTCCAGCGCGCCTTCCCGCAGGGTCTTTTGCAAAAACAGGTCGCCGGAGGTGTAACCCGTCAGGCACAGTTCCGGCAGCGTCAGTACTTTTGCGCCCACCTCGGCGGCCTCCCGCATCAGGGCGATGGCCGCGTTCATATTTCCGTTTGTATCCCCCACCCTGACCGCGGGCGTACCGACCGCCAGGCGCACAAACCCATCCCGCATCCGGCTCATTCCTTTTCATGGCTTTTTCCCCATTATAGCGTATGCCCCGGAAAAGCACAAATCATATTCCCGGCCAGAATCCAGAAAATTGCGTTCTAGTTTGAATTTGCCCGCTGTCCTATGCTATAATGTACTGAAAGGCTCGCCTGAGGAGGTGGACCGCTTGGACAAAATGGCAGAGCTCGAACGCGAGCGTGCTTACACCGCGCGCGTTCAGCAGCTGCTCTATGCGGTCATACAAAAGACGCGGGGCTTTACGAAGTTTCACGATCAGACCATCCGGGACATGCTGTCCGATGCCTGGGAAGAGTTGCGCATGAAGCCCACGGCGCTTTCCCCGCAGGATCTGGAGCAACTGTCCACGGAGATCGACCGGTATTTGGTGCGCAAAAATTTCTCGGAAGAGGTCGTGCGCCGCTACGAACGGATGCTGATGAACCCCTTCTTTGCCCGGATTGACTTCCGGGAGCGAGGCGAAAAAGCGCTGGAGAAGATCGTCATCGGCCTGTATAGCCTGAAAAGTGAGCAGGGCGAATTGATGGTGCACGACTGGCGCGCGCCGATCTGCAGCCTGTACTACGACGCGCAGCCGGGTGAGGTGACTTATCTTGCGCCGGGTGGCGCGATTTCCGGCCGCATGACGCTCAAGCGCCAGTACCGCATGGAAAATGGCCGGCTCAAGTATTATGTGGACACCGACGTCTCCATCGACGATGAAATGCTCCTGGATATCCTCTCCCGGGCGACCTCGCACCACATGCGGTCGATCGTCGCCACCATTCAGCATGAACAGAATATGGCCATCCGCCACGAGAGCGCGCGGGTCCTGTCCGTGGTCGGCGGTGCGGGCTCGGGCAAGACCTCGGTGGCGATGCACCGGGCGGCCTATCTGATGTACCATCACCGGGATCAACTGGACGCTAACCACATCGCGGTGTTGTCGCCGGGCAGCGCGTTCAGCGAGTACATCTCAACGGTATTGCCCGATCTCGGCGAGGAAAATGCTCAGGCGGTGACGCTGCAAGGGCTTCTGAGCACCATCATCGGGCGGACGGTTGAGCCGTCCATCCGTCAGATCGAGCGGCTGATCGACGAGGCCGATCCATTGCGCCGCCAGAGCGTGCGCTTCAAGTCCGACGGAAAATTCTGCGACATTCTGTCCACCTACGCGCTGCGCTTCGAGGAAGAGGGTCCGCGCTTTCAGGACATCGGCCTAGAAAAACACCTGCTGATGTCCAAGGAGGATCTGGAGCAGCTCTACCGCGTCGAATTTAAGATGCTCAACCCGGCTCTCCGGCTCATCCGCATCCAAACGGTGCTGGAGAATCGCCTGGACAGTTGGGAAAAGGCGCTGTCCGCTCAGTATGAAGACCGACTGCTCAAGAATTACCGCGGCCGAGATCTGGAAATGGCCAAGCGCATGGCGGTGACGCAGCACCTGTCGCCCATCCGCCAGCAGAGCCGTCAGATGCTTTCGGTGGAACCGCTCAGGATGCTGTCGGACGCCCTGTCCGGCGCGCCCAAGGAACTGCGCGAGGCCGCACGCGAAAACGCGCAAGCGGGCGTTGTATGGTGGGAGGACGCGCCCGCGATCGCCTGGCTGATGGTGCGGCTGGGCTTCGCCGCGCCGGATAAATCCATGCGCCACATCCTGGTCGACGAGGCGCAGGACTATCCCGACATCGCGCTACGGCTACTTGCTAGTTATTATCCCACGGCGCAGGCAACGCTTTTGGGCGACGTGAGCCAGCGCACTTGCCCCGGTATGCCGCCCTGCAACCCCCGGGCCTGGGGCGCGGACTTCCAGGAACCCCACGCGCCGCTGGTACAACTGACAAAATCCTACCGCTCGACACAGCCGATCACCAGGCTCTGCAACGCGCTGCTGCCGGACGAACCCCACGCGGAAGAATTCGGCCGGGAAGGCGCGTTTCCCGCCATCGAGCCCTTCGACCGCGGGAAGCTGCTCCGGCTGATCGAGGAATGGAAGGCGCAGGACATGAAGCACATCGCGGTGATCACCCGCTCGCAGTCCGAGGCGGTGAAGCTGGCGAGGGTCCTCAAGAATTCCATTCTCCTGACCGGCGGGGACGACGATATGCTGCCCGAAACCGGCGGCGTGGTGGTGTCCGGCTACCACCTGATCAAGGGGCTGGAGTTTGACGCGGTGGCGGTGGTCTGGCCGGACGTGGAAGTGACCGACGGCGAGCGGCGCAGGCTCTATACCGCCTGTTCCCGCGCTCTGCATCAATTGCACCTAATGTGCGACGAATCACTCCGGCGCGACCTGGGGATCGTGCTGTAAGCGGTGGAAAACCACGATGGTTTTACACCGCATGGGAGGCAGAACTGCGTGGGCCTGAAATTCTCTGGAATTTCCGGGCGGCCCACTGACTTGTGGAAATGTTTCATCAGCCGTTTGCGAACTGGTTGATGAAACACGTTCCCGGCGCACAGATCGCCGGGAACGAATTACAGGTGCGACGGGGAGTCAACAGTCCGACAGGCAAAGACGATACGCATGCCGAAAGGCTGAGACCACCGATGCCACCCATAAATTATCTCGAAATGAACTGAACGCATGGAAAGCCGTGGAATGATGACATACGATCTCGTGATTGTGGGCGGCGGCGCTTCGGGCCTCGCCGCAGCGGTGATGGCCAGGCGGCTGGGCGAGAACATCGCACTTTTGGAGCGGGGCGCGCGGGTTGGAAAGAAGCTGCTGGCCACCGGCAACGGCCGCTGCAACCTGACCAACGCCTCCGCCTCCCCCGCCGATTACTTTGGCGGCGTTCCCCTGATGGCGGGTGCGATGAACGCGTTCCCGCCCGAGAAGGTCATGGAGTTCTTCGAGTCACTTGGGGTTTTATGCCTGAAAACCCGCGGGGACCGCGTGTTCCCGCTGTGCGACCAGGCTTCGGCGGTACTCGACGCGCTGCGCTACGCGGTGGACGAGGCGGGCGGTGAAATCCTCTTAAACTTCGACGCGGCAAAAATCGAGAAAAACGAGGTTTTCCGGATCACCGCGGTGGACGGGCGTCAGGTGTCGGCGCGGCGCGTCATCCTCGCCACCGGCGGACCCGCATCGCCCTCTGTGGGCGGCACCGACGCGGGCTTCCCTCTGTTTCGGCAGATGCGCCACCAGGTAACCAAGCTCCTGCCCGCGCTCACCCAACTGGAAACGAAGGTAGAACCCATCCGCGCGCTGAAGGGCATCCGCATCGACGGCGGGATTTCAATCCTGGTCGATGGGCGGAACGCCGCGTCGGATGCGGGCGACATCCTGTTTACCGAATACGGGCTGTCCGGCACGGCGGTGATGGCGGTTTCGAGGTTTGCCGCCATCGCGCTGGACAACAGGCTTCGCGCCGAGGCGTCGGTCGCGACGCTGGACATGTCGGAAGAGGCGGCTGTGCGGCTGATAGATTCGCGCAAGGCCGCCATGCCCCGCCGCGCGCTGGAGGATTTTCTCACCGGCGTCGCCAACAAGCGGCTCGGGCAGACGATCGTCAAGGCGGCGGGCGCGCTGCCGCTGAGCCGGGAGGCTGGGACGCTGACGGACGCGGAAGTCCGCGCCATCGCCCGCCTGCTGGTGGATTTCCGGATGCCGGTTACCGGCACACGCGGCTTCGCCAGCGCGCAGGTCACGGCGGGCGGCGCGGACACGGACGAGTTTTCTCCTGAGACGCTGGAATCCCGGCGCGTTCCGGGCCTGTACGCCTGCGGCGAGGCGCTGGACGTGGACGGCCCCTGCGGCGGCTACAATCTGCAATGGGCGTGGGCATCGGGCCTGTTCGCCGCACAAAACGCATCGAGAGCATGAAAGGATCCGCATGATTCGAATCGCCAATTTGAAAGCGCCGCTGGATTTCGGAGACCTTACGGCCTTCGCCGCGAATGCTATGAAAATTCCGCAAAGCGCCGTGCTGGACGCGCGGCTTTATAAAAAATCCGTGGACGCGCGCGACAAGGGCGACGTCCATTTTGTCTTGTCTCTGGATGTGGAATTCGCGCCGGGCTTCCACTTTGACGAGCGCCGCCTACCGCGTGGCGCTACCGCCGCGAAGCCGGAGCAGAGTGCCTACCAGACGCCCGCCACATCCAGCCTTTCAGGCCGTCCGTTGGTGGTCGGCCTGGGCCCTGCGGGCCTCTTTGCGGCGCTGGTGCTGGCGCGGGCGGGCGCGAAACCCGTCGTCCTGGAACGCGGACGGCCGGTAGACCAACGCGCGCGGGACGTCAGCGCCTTCTGGCAAGGCGGCGAACTGGACCCCTCGTCCAATGTGCAGGTTGGCGAGGGCGGCGCGGGCGCGTTCTCGGACGGCAAGCTGACCACCGGCATTTCGGACCCGCGCTGCGGGTTCGTTTTGAAGACGCTGTACGAGCACGGCGCGCCGGAGGAGATTCTGTACCTTGCCAAGCCCCACATCGGCACCGACAAGCTGCCCAAGGTGGTTCAGTCCATCCGCGAGGAGATCGTGCGGCTGGGCGGCGAAGTGCTATTTGAAACGAAGCTGCAAGCATTGATCGTGAAGGACGGCCGCGTCGCAGGGGTCAAAATCGAACAGGGCGGTGAAACGCGGGAACTGTCGGCGGAAAACGTCGTGCTGGCGGTGGGCCACAGCGCCCGGGATACCTTTGAATCGCTGTACGCTTCGGGCGTCCCGATGCGCGGGAAACCCTTCTCCATCGGCGCGCGCATCGAGCACCCGCAAAAGCTGATCGACCGCGCGCAGTATGGCGCGTCGGCGGGCCATCCCGCGCTGGGCGCGGCGGACTACAAACTGAATGTGCGCCTGTCCGGAGGCCGCGGTGTGTACACGTTCTGCATGTGCCCCGGAGGGCTCGTGGTGGCGGCGGCCAGCGAACAGGGCGGCGTGGTGACCAACGGCATGAGCCGCTTTGCGCGGGATGGCGCGAACGCCAACAGCGCGCTGCTCGTGGACGTCCGGCCGGAGGACTACGGCGGCGGAGTTCTGGACGGCGTCGCATTCCAGCGCCAGTGGGAGCGCGCTGCGTTTTCTGCGGGAGGCGGCGATTATCGCGCCCCGGCGCAACTGGCGGGCGACTTTTTAAAGGGCGTCCCTTCAAAGGGACCGCGCTCGGTGGAGCCCACCTACAAGCCCGGCGTGCGCTTCGGCTCGCTGGAAGCCTGCCTGCCCGCGTTCGCGCTGAACGGCATGAGAGAAGCGCTGGTCCAGATGGACAAGCGCCTGAACGGCTTTATGCACCCCGACGCGGTGCTGACCGGCGTCGAGACCCGCTCCTCCTCCCCCCTCGTCATCCTGCGGGACCAGGGGCTGATGTCGGAAATCGTCGGGCTGTTCCCCAGCGGCGAGGGTGCGGGTTACGCGGGCGGCATCATGTCAGCAGCTGTCGACGGCGTCAAGTGCGCCGAGGCGCTGCTGGCGCGCTCGGAACGGTAGCCATACTCGTCAAATCGCGCCCCGCAAGGGCCGCGATTTCAAAACACAATGGAATTTTGGGAGAAACACATGGACATTCTGATCGGCACGACGAACCCGGCCAAGTTCACGCGCTTTCAAAGCCTGCTGGATGGATACGGCGTCCGGCTCTTGACGCTCAAGGATCTGAACATCGACAGCGAACCCGAAGAAAGCGGCGCTAGCCCCCTGGAAAACGCGATCCTCAAAGCAAAGTATTACGGAGAATACTTCGATCGGGTCGTGTGCAACGATT
>JAEVZE010000252.1 GCA_023392395.1 Bacillota bacterium | reverse complement strand
TCAGCTGCATGTTCATCATTTTCTACCTCATCGACCGCGTGAACCCCGCCATGGAGTTCATGGACAGCACGCTGAGCAAGGGTCTGCTCTTCGTCTTCTGCCTTTCCATCCTCGCATCCTCCATCCTGAACGCGAGATACCTGTTTAAGCTGATGAAAAAGCGGGCGCGCGCCGCCGCCGAAAAAAACGGCACAACGCCCGCCCGCAAGGGGTAATCCCACCGGGTTCCTATTCCCTGTCCTCCAAATACGCCTTGACCCCTTTGAACATCAAACCCTTCGCCACCTGGGAAACGGGCGGGAATTCGCTCATATGCTTTGTCCGCTCTTCCACCGCGCCCAGATCGAAGCCCTGCCTCAGGACGAAACGCTTGCCCATTCCCGGGACGATCGCCTTCATCGGGCAGCCGTACACGCAGCGAAGGCAGATGACGCACCGTTCCCCGAATTGCGGTCTTTCGCCTTGCATCACGATGTTTTCCCTCGGGCAGTGCCCCGCGCACCAGCCGCAGCCGGTGCAATTCCCATTTGCTTTCAACTTTTTCCCAAAGACCCTGCTGCCCTTTTTCTCGGCGGCGCACAGCCTTGCGGCCAGCCGGTCCAGGATATGGGGTTTTGTCCGGTTTCTCCCGCCGGACAGAATGCTGCTTACGAACGCTTCCGCCTTGACGGGCGCGGCCCTCAAAAGCATCGCGGAAAGGGCGTCGCCATACGGGAGAATGAAATTGGCGGGCATCACGAACATGGCCTCCTGATCGACGCGGTATCCCTTCTTTTCAAGCCTACGGATCACTTCGATCCGGCAGGCTGTGTTGGGCGTGACTTCGCCGCCGCCGGACACCGAGACGACCTCGGCAGGCGTGTTGTTTCCCTCCGGTGCCTGCGCAACCCATTCGTCCACCGGGACTGGCGCGTTACAGGCATAGACGGGATAGGCCAGCACGAGCAGGTCTGCCTCAACGGCAGGGTGCGGCTGCGCGTTCAGTTCCGTCACCCGTACCTGGAGCCCGTGGCGCTGGAAGGCCTGCTCCAGGCCAAACGCGACTCTCGCCGTGCCGCCGGTTCCGCTGAAATACACCAGATGGACCGTCTTCATGCGCTCCATAAATGCCTCCACAATGGGGAATCGTACCCTGCGCCTTCGCATGCATTGTACACCAAAACGCGCTCACGGAAAAGGCCGTATTTCCCGGTCGCAAGCTGCTGACAAGCCTCACCGTACTCCCGTCGTCCCCAGCGTATTTCCCGGCCGCTCAAGGGCGGTTCCGTCTGGAACCGCCGCGCGCCGCATCCTCGCTTGACAGATCCTTCCCAGGGCCGCATAATGGAGGGAGCGCTCAAAAGAAAGATGGACAAAATACATGTCGTCACACACCTACAATCTGACCCAGGGCGGAATCCTGAAAAAGCTGCTGCTGGTGGCGGTGCCCATCATGGGGACGCAACTGATGCAGATGGCATACAACCTGACCGACATGTTCTGGCTGGGGCGCATGGAGCAGTCCGTGATGGCGGTAGCGGCCAGCGGGCTGGCGGGCATGTTCCTGTGGCTGGGCATGGCACTGATGATGTTCGGGCGCATGGGCTCGGAGATCGGCACCTCGCAAAACCTGGGCCGGGGCGACGCCGTCGCCGCGCAGGGGTACGCGCAGGATTCGACCCGGATCGCGCTTGTGCTGGGCGTTCTGTATGGTCTGGTGCTGATTACGCTGGCGGAACCGCTGGTGACCTTACTCCAGGTGAGGGAACCGGACGTCTTCGAAAACGCCTGCGTCTATCTGCGCATCGTCGGGGTGGGCATTCCGCTCACCTATGTGTCCGCCGCGATCACCGGCGCGTTCAACGGCGCGGGCAACTCCCGGCTGGGCTTCTGGGCCAACGCGGTGGGGCTGGTGATCAACATGGTGCTGGATCCGGTCATGATCCTGTGGTGGGGCTGGGGCGTTGCGGGCGCGGCAATCGCCACGGTAATCGCGCAGGGCGTGGTGTGCGTCCTGTTCGTGTGGTTTGTGAAGCGTCACTCGCAAAGGCCTTTTGAGTGCTTTCGAGTCCTGGGGTGGATGAGCCGCGAGCGGCTGAAACAAATCGTGCGCTGGAGCCTGCCGATCGCGGTGGAGAGCGGCGCTTTCACGGCGCTGGCGATGGTGGTGACCGGCATGGTGTCCGCCTACGGTGAAACCGCCTTGGCCGTGCAGCGCGTGGGCAGCCAGATCGAATCGCTTTCCTGGTTGATCGGCGGCGGATTTTCCTCGGCGGTCACCGCGTTCATGGGGCAGAATTTCGGCGCGCGCAAGTGGGCGCGCATCCGGCGCGGCTATCGCATCTCGCTGGGCGCGCTGCTGGTCTGGGAGGCGCTGGTCACGGTTCTGCTTGTGCTGGGCGGGCGTTTTCTGTTCTCGCTCTTCCTCGTCGAACCCCCCGAGATCCTGGACATGGGGGCTACTTACCTGCGCGTCCTGGCCGGGTGCCAGCTTTTCATGGCGCTGGAGGGCGCGTGCGCCGGGACCTTCCGGGGCGTCGGGCGGACGCTGCCGCCCAGTTTGTGCAGCATTGCGTCGAACCTGGTGCGCCCTCTGA
>JAEVZE010000236.1 GCA_023392395.1 Bacillota bacterium | reverse complement strand
TCTGCCTATTTGCTTTGCCGCTATCTCTTTTATGCCCATGATTTACGCGGCAGAAAGCATTCGTTCACTCGCTCTCCGCCGCGTTGGGTTCGTCGGCTCTTATTATCTTAATGACATTGACCGCAATCGGTGGGCATTTTTATAGGAACTAATGTCCCTCCTGGTGCAAAAAGTGAAGATCCTCTTTGCGGATAGTCATGGGGGATTCATGTTTCGTCCTTAACCTTTATTGGTATTATTAGTGGTATCTCCATTTTTCTTTTTTACTTGGCGTGACTCATGCTTGGCGTTACCTGACGTAGCTGGAAGTTGCTTCTCTGTTGACTTTTTTCTCACTTGAATGCTCCTTTGCGTGCTAGTCTTTCTATAGATTAGGCAAAGCGACGAATTCTATGCATCTTTGCTCTTGAGTCACCGTGCTGATCATGCTTTTGTGCCCCAATATCGAAGTCCATTCGTGTGTGTATATAAAAAATCATACTTCGTACCCGATTTCACACACATTCGTATACAGCGCTTCTTCAGCCAGAAGACAATCGGTTTTCTGATCAATCGTCTGGCGGATCACGTTCACCGATTCATAAGTCTTTTCGCCCTGCTTCAAGTAGTGGAGGTTCCTGTTTGCAACGGCAAACCGCCTCTCTGGCGGGCGCTTCGCGAGAATCCTTCCGTGGTAATATGTTTCGTCCATCGTAAGCTCGATCTGCAGCGGCTCGTTTGTGTCGTTTCGCGCCCTGAGATCGAGCCAGCCCTCGAGGATCGTCGCGTCTACGCCGCAGGGATCGTCCGGAGACGGGTTTGGAAATTCCTTGACCTTGTGCATGTGGCGCTCCACGATGGTCAGCGGCGTGTGCAGAAACAGCCAGAACAGCATGTTGCTCAGTTGGCAGAGCCCACCGCCGTATACGGCCACCAGCTTTCCGCTGTGCACGCACAACCCGTCCTTGAAGCGCTCGCGCTCATCCGCGCGGCGCACGAGCCACCATAGCGAGAAGGTCTCTCCCGGTTTGATTATGACATGAGACACCGCCTCGGACGCCAGCCGCAGGTTGTGAACCTTGTTGTATTGATACTGAATGTCCGCGCCGGTGTGCTCGTTGATCAGGAGCGACTTGTCACCCGCGAGCTCATAGGGGAAAAGGGGTGCTTTGCTCCCGGCGTACCGGTTTTTGTCGAACCGCATTTTCAGGTAATACCACTTTTTACGCTGCCACAGGCGAAGCGGCAAAAGAAAGGGAAGGTACTGGGTCAAAAGCACTCTGGGCATGTCGATAACCTCCCGTGTTGAATCCGAACGCAATTCTATCAGAAGGCGCGCCCCAAGCCATTAAGAGCGCCTGTTCAAATCCTTAGGTTTTTCTGAAGGCCCGCTGAAATAAGAAATTCTTAAGCTTTGCTCAAGCCGAATCCTACGAAACCCGCGGCGCTCCCGTGGTTTAATAGGCTGCGGGAGGTTTGATATGGATACTGTGATTTCAATCTTTGGCTGTGACTGGGACGAGCGACTGCTGTTCGAGCGGTACGCATCTCGCTATGGCATCGGGGCCCTGTGCTTTCAGGAACCGCTGGGGAGTGTGAACGTTCGGGATGTGCCGCCTGGCAGCGCGGTGAGCGTAAACCACAAATCCCCGGTCGATGCGGCGCTGATCCGGATGCTCCAGAAACGTGGCGTGGCCTACCTTTCCTCGCGCAGCATCGGCCTTGACCACATCGACCGGGCCGCCGCCGGGCGCGCCGGGATCCAGGTTGAAAGCATCGCCTATTCACCTGAGAGCGTGGCGGAATTCACGATCATGCTGATGCTGATGGCGCTTCGGAATACAGGCAACGTTCTGCACCGCGCGAAAACGGGCGACTTCAGGCTGGAGGCTAGGCGCGGGCGCGAGCTTCGGGACATGAAGGTCGGCGTGATCGGCACTGGCCGGATCGGGAAAGCGGTCATCGAAAGACTGCGCGGCTTCGGATGCGGCATTCTGGCGTGCGATCCGCACCCGAACGCGGAGGCGGAGGCGGAGTACGCGGAGCTGGACGATCTCCTTTCGCGCAGCGACCTTACATCGCTGCACCTGCCGTTGACGGCGGACACGCGGCATCTGATGGACCGGACGCGCATCGAGCGGATGAAATGGGGCGCGATCCTGGTCAACGCGGCGCGCGGTGCGCTGATCGATACGAACGCGCTGGCGGACGCGCTTGAAAGTGGCCGCGTCGGCTGCGCGGCGCTGGATGTCGTCGAGGGCGAGGAGGGCTGGTTTTATAACGACTGCGCCGGCCGGGGCGCGCCGCCGTTTCAGCGGCTGCTGGCGCTGCCCAACGCAATCGTCACGCCGCACACCGCGTTCTGCACTGAGCACTCGCTGTGTGACGTTGTCCGAAACACGATTCAAAATTGTATGAAAAACAAAGGAGCGCTAAAAAGATGGATAAGTTGAAACTGATGGTGCTGTTCGGCGGAATGTCGGAGGAACATCCGGTGTCGGTCAAATCGGCGCGGGAGTTTGCCAAGCATCTGGACCTAGAAAAGTACGAACCAATCTACGTATTTCTCGGCCGGGACGGCGCGTGGCGGCGAGTGGATTCCCCGGAGAGCGACCTGACGGGCGGCGCAAGCGCTACGCTGAGCGTCGACCGGACGTGCCGGGGCCTCGAGATGAATGAGGACGGGCGGTTCACAACGCTTCGCGTGGATGTAGCCTTTCCCCTGCTGCACGGAAGGTACGGAGAGGATGGCTGCATACAGGGACTCCTGGAGCTGTCCGGAATTCCATACGTCGGGTGCGGGATCGCCGCGTCGGTGCTCGCGATGGACAAGGCACTGACGTATATGGTTGCCGAGCGTGCGGGCGTGCGGGTGCCGCGACACCGGATGGTGGAAGGCGAAGGCGAAACCGGTGTGGGAGATCTTGCATATCCCGTGTTCGTCAAGCCGGCGCGTTCGGGGTCCTCCTTTGGCGTTAGCAAGGTGCGCGGGGAGGAGGCGCTCGCTTCCGCCGTTGCAGAAGCCCGGAAGTACGATCGCAAGGTGCTGGTGGAGGAAGCCGTCGCCGGGTGCGAGGTGGGTTGCGCGGTGCTGGGAGGCGGTGGTGATCTGTTCGTAGGCGCGCTCGACCAGATCGAACTGAGCGGGGGGTTCTTCCGGGTTCATCAGGAAGCGAGGCCAGAACAGGGCTCCGAAAACGCGACCATTCGCGTGCCTGCCACCATCGCGGAGGAAGCGCGCCATCGCGCAGTGGAAACCGCAAAAACGGTATACCTTGCGCTGGGCTGCCGGGGCCTCGCGCGGGTGGACATGTTCCTGACGCCGGGCGGCGAAGTGGTGCTCAACGAGGTCAATACCATGCCTGGCCTTACATCCTACAGCCGCTATCCGCGCATGATGGAGGCGGTAGGCGTAACGATGCGCGAAGTGATCGACAGGCTGATCGGCTTGGCGATTTCGGAAGGAGGGGAGAGGGCGTGAAATCGTTTTATAAGCTGCTGCTCTTCGCTACCGTGTGTGCGGGGCTTCTGGCGGCGGGGAATCAGTTGCTGGAGGCGCGGGCAGGCGGTGCAAAGACCGGGCGTGACCAGCTCTTGGCGGAGATCCCCCAGACGCCTCTTCGGGATGTGCTGCTGGTCAATGCGTCAAACCCGCTGCCGGAGGATTATAGGCCGGAGGACCTCGTGAAACTGTACAGCGAGAAGCGGTCGTTCCAACTGGCCTCCGGGGACATCGGGCTCGCCCGGGAGGCCTTCGAGGCGGCCAACTGGATGTTCAAGCAAGCGGAGCGGGACGGCGTGGATGGCTTTATCCTCTCCAGCGGATACCGAACGGAGGACGAGCAGCAGGCGCTGTATGAGGCGGACACGGATGGAACCGCGGCGAAACCGGGTGCCAGCGAGCACCAGACCGGCTTGGCCTTCGATGTGACGGCATACCACGACGGAGGCGGCTTCGAGGACACCGCGCAGTTCCGCTGGCTGAACGAGCACTGCTGGGATTACGGTTTCATCCTCCGGTATCCCGAGAGCAAGGAGGACGTCACCGGCTTTCCCTATGAGCCGTGGCATTACCGCTATGTCGGAAAAGAGATTGCTGAAGCCATCCGTGAGAACGGATGGACGTTGGAGGAATACTGCGAAAGGAACGGCGGCTAAGATGCTGGAGGGATTTGTATACATGGACGAAGCGCTGCCCGGGATATTCTGGGACGCGAAGTACACCACGGAGGACAACTTCACCGGTGCGGCGGTGGACGGGTACCGAATCAACCGCGTTGTGGGCACGCACGAGATGGCGGAGGCGCTTGGCAAAGCGAAAAACCTTGCGGCGGTGCGCGGTTTCGGGCTTCTATTGTGGGACGGCTACCGTCCGCAGCGCGCGGTAGACCGCTTCCTGCGGTGGGCAGCTTCCCCTGAGGACGGGGGAACGAAGGGAAAGCACTATCCGAACATCGATAAAGCGGACATCGTGCCGCTGGGCTATGTCGCGACCAAGTCCGGGCACAGTCGGGGGAGCGCGATCGATCTGACGCTGTGCGAGGCGCGGTCGGGGCATCCGGCCGACATGGGTGGTGATTTCGATCTGATGGACGTCCGCTCACACCACGGCGCGGAGGGGATCGCGCCGGAGGCGGCGCGGAACCGGCAAACCCTGAAGGAAATCATGGAGGCGTGCGGCTTTTCGGCCTACGTATGCGAATGGTGGCACTATCTTCTGAAGGACGAGCCGTACCCCGGCCGGTATTTCGATTTCCCCGTCGAATAGGAGGAGAGACAATGGAGTATTTCATGCTGGAATGTTTTGAGTACCTTGCGCGCGGCGCGCGCCCGGCACTTCTGCTGTACGCAGGCGTTGTCTGCATCCGGTGGGCGCGTGGAAAGGAGATATCCTTTGAGCCCTCGATGCTCTGGGAGTTTGTCTGGGCTTGGTGGCTGGTTACGCTGCTGCGCGCCACGGGATTTGCCGGTCTGGAGGGCGGGTGGCGCTGGTCGATCTTCTCTCCGGTGCGTTTCAGCCTTTATGGAGATGGGTCTGCGCGCGCTCTGCTGCTCGCCATCCTGATGTTCGCGCCCTGCGGCTTCCTGACGCCTCGCGCACTGAAGGGGGCGCACTGGGACATGCTCCGTACCGTGGCGTTTGGCGTTCTGGTTTCCTTCCTGGTCGAGATGCTGCGGCTGCCATCGGGGGGATATGTGGAACTTGGGAGCCTGATTTTGAGCGCCGCAGGGGTGGCGGTGGGTTACCTGGCGCACGGTCTGCTCGAAGCGCTCCAGCGCTCCCATAAAGGTGCCCTCGCCCGTTGACAGGCCGCCCGGAAACCCCTATCATGGAGACGGGCGGTGTTGAAATGAACGAGAAGATCATGGTCGTGGACGATGAGCGGGAAATCGCTGATCTGGTCGAATTCTACCTGAAAAACGAGGGCTTTGATGTCTATAAATTCTACGCGGGCCTGGACGCTCTGAAGTGCGAGGAGGAAAAGCCGCTGGACCTCGCCATTCTGGATGTCATGCTCCCGGATGTGGATGGCTACGAAATCTGCCGCCGCATCCGGGAGAAGCATACCTATCCGATCCTGATGCTGACGGCGAAGGAAGAGGAGATCGACAAGATCACCGGCCTTGCGCTGGGCGCGGACGACTATGTGACCAAGCCGTTCCGCCCGCTGGAACTGGTGGCGCGCGTCAAAGCGCAGCTTCGGCGTTATACGCGTTACAACGCTGGGCAAAGTGATCGCCGCGAGAACGTATTGGCGGTGCGCGGGATTACGTTGAACCTCGATACGCACGAATGCACGTTGGACGAAAGATCGCTGCAACTGACGCCGATCGAGTTTTCAATTCTGTGGCTGCTCAGCGAATCGCCAGGCAAAGTCATCCCGGCAGAAGAGATATTTGAGCGCGTGTGGGGCGAAAAATATCTGAACAACTCCAACAACACCGTCATGGTGCATATTCGGCACCTGCGAGAGAAGCTGCACGATTCACCTGAACGACCAAAGTACATTCGGACCGTATGGGGAGTTGGATACAAACTTGAGAAATGATGAACAGAAATTCCTGCGCAAATGCGTGCTGACCGCGTTTCTCATCATAACGGCGGTTTTGGTTGTGCTTTGGGTGTTTGACACAATGTTCAACGGCGCGCTGTTGAACTTCTTCGGGTGGTTTTTCAGCAGTCTGGTCACAGGCAGGTGGCTCAGCCGGAGTGTGCTGCTGGGCATCGGCCTCTTGGCCATGCTGCTCATTTCCTTGGTTGGCATTGTGACGGCATATAGAACCTACATGGCGCAGCACGCGCTGTATCTCGAAGCGAAAGCGGAGGCGGAGCGCGCCGGGACATTGGCGGAGACGGAGATGCAGCGCAAGAGCGACCTCATTACCTACCTCGCGCACGATCTCAAGACGCCCCTCGCGTCCGTCATCGCATATCTCAATCTATTGGAGGAATCGCCGGAGCTCGCGCCGGAAGCGCGCGCGAAGTATGTCGGCATCGCGCTCGACAAGGCGTACAGGCTGGAAG
>JAEVZE010000207.1 GCA_023392395.1 Bacillota bacterium | reverse complement strand
TCCGGGCCCCAGGTCAGCATGTCTTCGATGACCGCGATCTGCTTGGACGCTTCGCCGCCAACGCCGAACTTGAATTCCACGCCGTCGCCAAGAGCGGCCTTCTGCGCGTCGATCTCGGCCTGGGCCTGCGCGATGGAGTCACCGGTGAAGCCGTGGTCGCCGTCCGGGGTGACGACGCCGATCTTCAGGGCGTACGCGTTGGTGAAGGACAGGATCATCAGCAGGGACAGGATCAGCGCTACGAGTTTCCTCATGGTATTACCTCCCACTGAACTTGTTATGGCTCACCGGCCTCAATGGGCCGAGAAGTCCCTTTGGGGGTGCGGAGGATTCGCGGACGATCAGCCGGTGGGGCAGAAGCTCCTCCCGGCTGGACGGGGCACGGCCGATCGCGCTCTCCAGAAGTTCCATCGCCTTTTCGCCGATGGTCAGGCACGGCTGGGCGACGGTGGTCACATGGGGGTGAAACATGGTGGTGTGCTCCACGTCATCAAAGCCCACCACGGTCACATCCTCGGGGACGACGAGGCCCAGCTCCTTCGCGCTGGCGATGGCGCCCAGCGCCAGCATGTCCGAAACGCACAACAGCGCCGTGGGTCGATCGGGAAGTTCCAGAAGGGTTGTCGCCGAGTCGAACCCGCTTTTGAAGCTGTAGTCGGCGGCGCCTCTTAAGATGTAGTCTTCCCGGAGGGGCAGGCCCGCCTCGTTCAGCGCGTCCCGGTAGCCCTTCAGGCGCAATTGGGTGGAGATGTACTGGTTGGCGCTGGAGACCAGGCCGATGCGTTCATGGCCCAGCCAGATCAGGTGGGCCATCGCCTCCCGCGCCGCCGCGTAATTGTCGATGGATACCCGGGGCAGGTTCAACAGGGGGTCGTATTCGGAGCACTCCACCAGCGGGTACTTCTCGGCGTAGGGGCGGAGCCAGTCGCTTTCGCGCTCCGTGGCCAGAAGGATCGCCCCGTCCGCCTGTCGGCGGACCAGCATCTCCAGCACCTTTTCAGTCTCCGCGCGCTCGCCGCCGGTGTCGCACAGAAAGGCGCTGTAGCCCAGGCGGTGCGCGGCCTTGCCGATGCCCGCGAGGATGTGCGTGTAGTACGGGTTGGTGATGTTGGGCGCGACGATCAGGATGATCCGGCTCTCGTTCAGACGCAGGTTCCGCGCCGACACGTTCGGCGCGTAGGAGAGCGCCTCGACGGCCTTAAGAACCCTTCGAGCCGTTTCCTGGTTCACCTGCCCCTTGCCGTTGAGCACCCGGGAAACCGTCGCCACCGACACCCCCGCCGCCTTGGATACGTCCAGGATCGTCGCCATGGCTCCTCCGTCTCCCGTTCGCGGCGGCGCGCCGCCCGCGCGAAATTCGGGCGCGGTCAATGGTAATCGTTTACATCAATCTACCACGAAATTCGTTAACTGTCAAGTGACGGTTTGGCAGTATGGGCGAAAATGTGAATAGAAAACGCAGAATTTCGCCAAACTGCCCGCAAAATCGGCAAAATGCCGGAGATTTCAGCTTGAAAGTTAAGTTTGAAGAAACCGTTGAAAGCGCGCCATTTCCTGCCTATAATAAAGATGCAAATGCGAATGATGTGCAAGTAGAGCCCGGCGGGCAGCTTATGCGATCGCCGGTGGGGGGAAATATGAGGAAGAAGCGTTGGTTTTTGTGCGCGCTCGCCGCGCTGATGGTGATGGGTGGCCTGTCCGGTTGCGCCCGGGAGCAGGGCGGCCTCAGTGTGATGGCCAGCTTCTACCCGATGGCCGACTTCGCGGAGAAGATCGGCGGCGACCGGGTGCGGGTGACGACCATGGTGCCCTCCGGCACCGAGCCGCACGACTGGGAGCCCTCGCCCCAGGACATCGTGAACTTGGAAAAGGCGAAGGTGTTCGTGTACAACGGCGCGGGCATGGAGCATTGGGCGCAGGACGTGCTGGATTCCCTGAGTAACGTCAGCCTGATCGCCGTGGAGGCGTCAAAGGGCGTGGCGCTGATCGATGAAGGCGCGGGCGACACCGACCCGCACGTCTGGCTGAACCCGGAAAACGCCAAGATCGAGATGGCCGCCATCCGGGACGCGCTGGTGAAGGCGGACCCGGACGGGAAGGCCACCTACGAGGCCAATTATAATCGGTACGCGTCGGAGCTGGACAAGCTGGACGCGGAGTACCGCGCGGCGCTTTCCGGCCTCAAAAACCGGGACGTGGTGGTGGCCCACGCGGCCTACGGGTACCTGTGCCAGGCCTACGATCTGAACCAAACGGCCATCGAAGGGCTGACGCCCGACTCGGAGCCGGATCCCGCGCGGGTGGCCCAGATCATCGACTTCGCCAAAGCGCACGCGGTCAAGGTGATCTTCTTTGAGGAGCTGGTCAGTCCCAAGGTGGCCCAGTCCATCGCCGCTCAGGTGGGCGCCGGGACAGACGTGCTCAGCCCCGTGGAAGGGCTGACGGACGAAGAAACCAAAGCGGGGGACGACTACTTTTCGGTGATGCGCAAGAATCTTACGGCGCTCAAAACGGCTTTGGAGTAAAAACATGCAAAAGGTACTGGAAGCGGAAAACCTGGGGTTCGCCTACGGCGGCGAAATGGTGTTTTCCGGGGTGAAATTCGAAGTGAACCAGGGCGACTTCGTGGCGGTGATCGGCTCCAAC
>JAEVZE010000200.1 GCA_023392395.1 Bacillota bacterium | reverse complement strand
CTTCAGGTAGTTGCCAGCCCAGTAGCCCATCCTGCGGCCTTCCTCAAGGAAGTCACCGCCGAAAGCGGCAGCGTACTCGATCTGGTCGGCACAGTCAGGCATACGGTCGATCAGGATCAGGGGGATTTCGGCCTCGTTGACTTCCTTGAGGACCTCGTCCCAGCCGGTGGTCACAACGCCGGTGAAGAGGATGTAGTCAACGCCCTGGGAGATGAAGTTACGCAGGGCCTTGATCTGGTTCTCCTGCTTCTGCTGGGCGTCGTCGTACACAAGGTTCCAGCCCTCGGCCGTGATGGCGCTCTTCAGGTCATCGGTGTTGGCCGTGCGCCAGTCGGATTCCTGCCCGATCTGCGAGAACGCGACCGTCAGCGCGGAAGCGCTCGCACCGAGGCCCAGCACCAGCGCCAGAACCATTGCGAGAACAGCCAGTTTCTTCATAAGAGTCGTCCCTCCATTATCGTTGTGAGCGGTCGCCCGCCCTTATCAAAGATCGTAACACACTTAACATGGAGGGGAAACAGGCTGCCTTCCGCTGATTTGGCAAAAATCTTCTCACGTTTTGGACGGTTCTCCGGGATGGGTGGTTATCTTCCGGAAAAAAGTAGAATATTTACTCTTTTTACTTTTTGCACGAATTTCGATAGTCTCTTGGGTTCATACCGACGTTTTTCTTAAACAGATAACTGAAATAGTGGGGGTCGTTGTAGCCGATGGCGACGGCCACCTCGCTGGAGCGCATGTCAGTGCTCTTCAAAAGCTCCCGCGCCTTTTTCATGCGCAGCGCCGTCAGGTACTCGATGAAGGTGGAACCCATCTCCTGCGAAAACACGGTGCAGAAGTGGTTGTTTGAGAGCGCCACGTGCTTGGCCACGTCGCTCAGCGTCATATCCGGGTTCATGTAGTTCTGGTCGATGTAAGCGCAGGCGCTGCGGATCACCGAACCGTAGCGGGACATGGTCTGGCTGTCCCGGAACTGGATCGCCTTGAGCAGAATGCCGCGGGCGGAATCCACCATGTCCTCCTGGCCGGTGAAGGTGCGCAGCGCGCCGGCCTGCTGCTGCACGGCCTCCGGGATGATCTCGGCGGGCTCGCCGCCGTTTTCGCGGATGACGCGCATGGCGGCCAACAGAATGTCCACATACAGATAGTTGGCCATGATGACCGACTGCCGCGCCACGGTGCCGATCGAGTCGAAGTGGGCTTTCAGGATCTCCTCCGCCTCCTGGCTGGAGGCGTAGCGCAGCTTTTCAAACAGCGGCACGACGTCCAAGCCCATCAGCTTGGCGCCCACCTGCATCCCCAGGTCCACGGTGTCCATGATGCGGGTGCCCGCAGCGCTCGAGGACATGCCCTTGAGCACGCCCTGTGCCGAGGCGTATGACCCGGCGACGCCGTCGATGCCCTCCGCGGGCGCGCCGATGGCCACCCGGAGCGTGACGCCCACCAAACGCTCCACTTCGTACTTGACCGCCTGCGCGAAGGCGAAGGCGCGCTCCTCCAAATCCTCGTCGCTGTCGCCCATCACGATCACGGCGATGCGACCCCCGGTTTCGCACAGGTTGATCGCGCCGCCGGAGCCTTCCGCGAGCCTTTGCGCGTGGGCGCGCACCAGCAGCATGTCGTCCTGTTCGCCGGTTGCGATCAGCATTACCCGGTACCACCGGGCCAGGAGGTTGATGCGCAGCTTCCTCGCCTGCTCCAGCACATCCTCGCCGGGCGCGCCGGACAAAAGCTCAAGCAACAGCTTTTCCTGCATGAACCGACTGGAGGAATCCAGCTGGCGACGCATCGATTCGTAATCCGCCTGCTGGCGGCGCTCCTCATCGATGGAGAGCGCGATCCTCTTGAGCACCTCGCCCAGCTCGTGGGCGCTGACGGGCTTCAGAAGATACTCCTTGACGCCCAGCGAGATGGCCTCCTTGGCGTAGGAGAAATCATCGTAGCCCGACAGGATCACGATGTGGATCCAGGGCATGGTGCGCACAATCTTCCGGCACAACGTCAGCCCATCCATGAAGGGCATCTTGATGTCGGTGATCAGGATGTCCGGCTTGATGTCCTGCAGCATGGACAGCGCGATTTCGCCGTCAGGGGCTTCGCCCGCCAGAAGGAACCCGTTCTCCTCCCAGGGAAAGTTGTTGCGGATGCCCTCCCGAATGACGATCTCGTCGTCCACCACAAACGCCTTATACATCCCCATCCCCCCGACTTTGCTGGATCGGCACGCAGAATTCGATCGTGGTGCCCGCTCCCTGTGTACTGGTCACCTTCAGCCCTTCCGGCTGATTGTAGTAGAGCTTGAGCCGCTTGTCTACGCTGTACAGGCCGTAGCCCGCATCGGTATCGGGCATGCCGGACGCCTCGAAAGCCTTGCACACCATGTCCAGCCGCTCCGGCGGCATGCCCGCGCCGTCGTCCGTAACCTTCACCGAAAGCTTCCCGCCCTTCCGTTCCACCGTGACAGTCAGCTTGCCGCCGCCCCGGCGGTTCTTGATGCCGTGGTAGATGGCGTTCTCCACCAGCGGCTGGATGACCAGCTTCAGGATGTACAGATCATACAGCGACTCGTCCACCTGGATGTCGTAGTCCAGGATGTCCCGGTAGCGCACCTTCTGGATGGTCAGGTACCCCTGCAGATGCTCGACCTCCTGCCGGATGGTGATCCAGTCCTGCCCGCCTGAAAGGGAGATCCTGAAGAAGTTGGAGAGCGCGCGGGTCACAGTGATGACCTCGCTGGTCTTCCGGGCCTCCGCCAGCCAGATGATGGCGTCCAGCGTGTTGTACAAAAAGTGGGGTGCGATCTGCGCCTGCAATGCGCGCATCTCGCTCTTTTTCAGGTTCTCCTGCTCGCGCGTGTTCTCCTCGATCAGCTCGGCCAGCTTGCCCGCCATGGTGTTGAGGCTGCTGGTCAGGTCGGATAGCTCCGAGACGCCCGGCGGGGGCGCGCGCACGTCCAAGTGGCCGGCCGCGATCATGCCCGCGAAGTGTTTCAGTTGCTCGATGGGCCGGGAGATGGCGCGCCCCAGCGACCGCTGCGCGATGAACGCGAACACCAGCGACACCAGGAGCAGGCACAGCTCGATGAACAGCGTGCCCTTGACCACCCGCTGCAATTGATTGCTGGCGGACATCGAGGCGTCGATCTCGGCAGTGATGGCGTCGCCCAGCATGTCCACGACCAGCGAACCGACGTTTCGGATCTCGGCGAGGGTCTGCTCGTCCTGGTCGACGGTGGAGCCGGCGAGCATCTGCGCGCCCAGGTTTTCGATGTAGCGGCGCAGCGTATCCATCGTGCGCCGTGCCACCGTCATCTCCAGCTGGCTGGCGGAGTCGGCCGCGATCAGCGAGTCCATCTCCCGGCAGACCTCGTCCAGCGTCTTGAGCTGGTCGCCCTCGTCGAATGTGACGCGCCCGGCGACGATGGACCACATCTCGCCGAGAAGGTTGTCGTTGATGAGCGGCGAAAGCGAGGAGATGCGGTCCATCCGCGTGATGACATCGTGGTACTGGCGGGCATAGCTGGTCATCATGCCGATCGACGCGATGGCCGGAATCAGCATCATCAGGAGCACCACGAAGATCGACAACGTGATGCGTCCCCGGAGGGAATCGCCAAACCTGGCAAAGAATCTGCGCATGTCAGTAGCCCCTCGGGGGGATGTCCTGAAGATTGTCGTCGAATTCCGTAAACACGGTCTCCTGCGAATAGGTGTAGCGATCGACGCTCTCCCCCGCCGCCAGCTTCTTGGACAAGGTCATGATGATGTCCCCAATCTTGGGCGTGCACTCGACGACGCAGTTGATCTTGCCCTGTTTCAGTAGGTCTATGGCGCCCTGCTCGCCGTCCACGGTGATGATCACGATGTCCGTGCCCGGGGTGAGCCCTTCCGCCTCGATGGCCTCGATGGCGCCCAGCGTCATGGCGTCGTTGTGGGAGTAGAGCACGTCGATGTTGTGGCCCTGATCCTTCAGAATCCGGGTCATGCACTCCTTGCCCTTGGACTTTAAAAAATCGCCGGAGATGGACTCCACGATTTCAAAGCGCGGATCGTCCTTAATGGCCTCGCGAAATCCAATGGCCCGCTGCCGCATTGGCGTCGAATCCTCGGTGCCGGTGATTTCGACGATGCGCAGGTGGTCCTTGCCCATCTTGTCGGCCTTTTTGATCAGAAATTCGCCCGCCCGGCTGCCTTCCTTGTAGAAATCGGAGCCGACAAAGCCCACGATCAGGTCGGCGTCGCTCCCGCTGATGAATCTGTCCGTGCACAGGACTGGAATTCCGGCCTCCTTGGCCTCGGTCAGCACGTTCGTCCAGCCGTCCTCCACGATCGGCGAAAAGGCGATCACGTCCACCTGATAGGCGATGAAGGAGCGGATCGCCTTGATCTGGTTTTCCTGCTTTTGCTCGGCGTTTTCAAACATCAGCTGGACGCCCGCGCGGTCGGCCGCCGCGATGATGTCCCGGGAGTTGCCGATGCGCCAGCCGCTCTCGCTGCCCAGCTGGGAAAAGCCCAGGATCGCGGCACTCTTCTTGGGCTGTTCAGGCCCCGAGCAGCCGGACAACACGGCGGCTATCATCAATACGGCAATCAGCACAGAGAACCTTGCGCTTCGTACCGGAAGACGCCTCTTCATCCGTCACGCCTCCATAGCGCGTATTTTCCGTTAAGGATTCCTATATAGTGCGTTCAAAGTATCGCACAAACCCGCACAAATTGCAACCACCTATTGACAACGGCAATATATTACATTAGAATTAAATAAATGGAATTTATTATTACGAAGGTGTGATGACATGCGGCAAATTCTTCGGGCAGCGCTGGTCTGTGCGCTGTGCCTGACGACCGCACTTACGGTGCTGCCTGCCGTCTCCTTGGCGGAAGCGGATTGGCGCACACTTTACAGTAACCTCATGGCCAGTCAGCAGGGCCAGACAAAGGCACGCCGCGCCGTGGCGCTGATCGATCTGTCGGGCGACGGCACGCCGGAGCTGGTGCAGCTATCTTCCGTCGGCGGCGAAAGCCGCACCTGCCGCCTGAGCGTGTACACGGTCAAATCCGGCGAGGCCGTCCAGATGTCGGCGGGCGAGGCATTCGGCTTTTCTTCTTATACATTCCCGGGCGTGCGCTCGGCTTCCTTCGCGCTCAGGGCCACGTCTTCCATGAAGCCATGCCTTTCGATCTCGATCAGCGCCGTTTCCAAGGGCATCACGACCACGACGCGACTGGCCTTCACCCAGGGCGATTCTTCCGGAAAACTGGACGTTCCGCTGTTTGAAACCCGTGCGACCAAGAGCGGCAAGTCCCTCTATACAGTGAGCGGCGCAAGCTCGACGTCCGCCCAGTACAACGACGCCTACGCAAAGTTCTCGGCCGCCTACACAAAAAAAGGGGACAGCTTGCCCTACCAGGTCTTCCCGTCCTCCTACAAGCGCGCGCAGCTGTCCAGCGGGATCTCCCG
>JAEVZE010000147.1 GCA_023392395.1 Bacillota bacterium | reverse complement strand
CACCAGGATGATCGTGTTGGTGGACAGCGTGCCGTCCAGCCTGCCTGCGAGGCCAAGGATCAGCGCCAGCGAGAAAAACGCGAACACCACTGAAAGGATAGAGACGGCGCCGCCGGTCAGCCCGGGGATCGAAAGCCCCAGCGCGATGGCCAGCGTCGCGCCCAGCGAAGCGCCCGCCGAGACGCCGAAGGTGGAGCCGTCCGCCAGGGGATTTCGGAGCAGCCCCTGCATCGCGCCGCCCGAAAGCGCGAGCATCGCGCCCGAGAGCATCACCGCGATCACCCGGGGGAGCCGCACGTTCAGGATGATTGAGGCGTTCAGGCCCTCACCCGCCCGGCCCAGAATTGCGGAAAGCGCCTCCAGCGGCGGCACGTAAACGCTGCCCGCGCACACGCAGATAAGGAGCGTCATTAGCGCCACCGCTGCCATCAGGGCGTATTGAAGGGGGGAGAACCCCGTGCGGGGCTTCTTAGTTGCCATAGGCGAAGTAGTAGAGAGATTGGGCCGCCTCGGCGAGCCTGGGGCCCGGACGGGTCATGGCGTTGTTGTCGGCGGTCAGGATGCGGCCTTCCTTGACGGCGGTGATGCCCTCCCAGCCCGCGCGGGAAGCGATCTCCTCGTCGGGCTTGGGGCCTTCGCCGAAGTACATGGTGACGGTGACGATCAGGTCGGGGTTTCGCGCGATGACCTGCTCCTGCGAGATCTCCGCCCAGCCGTCCACGTCGTCAAAGATGTTCTTAAGGCCGAGCATTTCGGCCATCTCATTCATGAAGGTGTTCTTGCCGCCCGTCCACAGGCCGTATTGCAGCGGCGAAACCTCAAAGTACACGGTCTTGGGCATGTCACTGGCTGGTACCTTGGCCTTGAGAGAATCGAAGGTCGCTTTCATGTCGTCGACCAGTTCCTGCGCCTCCTGATCCTTACCCACCAGCTGGCCGATGCCTGCGATGGCGGTGTACACACCCGCAATGTCGACGGCCTGGGTGACGTACACCGGCACGCCCACCTTTTCGATGGCTTCCACCTGCTCGATCGGCTGCGCCATGGTGTTCATCAAGACCAGATCCGGCTTCAGCGCCAGGATTTCCTCAATATTGGTGTTGCCGCCGGAGCCCAGGATCGGCGCGGAAAGCGCCTCCTCCGGGTAGTCGCAGTATTCGCCCCGGCCTACCAGCGTACCGCCTGCGCCCAGCGCGTACAGGATTTCGCACTCGGCGGCGGAGAGCGCCACCACGCGGGTGGCAGGCGCTTGGAAGGTGTGGGTGCGGCCCAGCATGTCGGTGGACTGGATTTCGGCCGTTGCGCACAGGGACAGCGCGAGGCACAGGGCGACGATCAGGGACAGCGTTCGTTTGAGCATGTGTTAAATCCCTCCCATTGCTTTGTGAACAGCGGGGGGATCAAAAAATCCCTCCATTCGCTGGAGGGATGCAAAAAATGACCCAACCCCAGGAGCGACGAGGCGCATCAGGTCTCCCGGCTTGGCTTCATCCTACTCGGACGTCTTCCCGCCTGTTCGGCAGTGACAAAATGTCCTTTCGTCGGCTTCACGGTTACTGGGATAGCCCGGAATTTTCATCCGTGTTCCCTCAGTGTATTCACACCGGCACTTTCGTGCGTTTGCGCTGGCTATTCACTTGAAAAAAGTGTATCATAAGAAAAGGCGCGCGTCAAGGCGCGCCCGAGGAAAAGGGGGAGATTCTTCATGCTCGAAAACGGCATCAAGGGCCGCGCGGAGGCGTCCGTTACGCCGGAAAACACCGCGGAAAAAATGGGAAGCGGCGATTGCCCGGTGTTTGCGACGCCCTCCATGGTGGCGCTGATGGAGGCCGCCGCCTGCCGGTCGGTCGCGCCATACCTGAGCGAGGGGGAAACCACCGTGGGCGTGTCGCTGAACATCCGCCATAGCGCCGCCACCACCATCGGAAAAACGGTGCGCGCCGAGAGCGAGCTGATCCAGGTGGACGGCCGCAAACTGATCTTTCAAGTGACCGCCTTCGACGAGGCGGGCGAGATCGGCGGGGGCGAGCACGCCCGCGCGATCGTAAACCGCGAAAAATTCCTGGCCCGCGCGGCGCAGCGCGGACAATAAACCCAAAAGCACGCGCGCCCGCCAATAAATGACGGGCGCGCTTTTTGTTCATCGGTTGACGATGTTGACCGGATTTCCTCCAAGAAACTTTTGAAGGTTGTCCACCGCGATGTCCATCAGCCGCTGGCGGGACTCCTTGGGTGCCCAGGCGATGTGGGGCGTGATCAGACAGTTTTTCGCGCGCAGAAGCGGATTGTCTGCCTTGATTGGCTCCTCGCTCACTACGTCCACCCCGGCGGCGTACACCTTGCCGGAGTTCAGCGCTTCGGCCAGATCGTGCTCCGCGATCAGTGGGCCTCGGCCGGTGTTGATCAGGATCACGCCGTCTTTCATCTTGGAGATCGAACCCAGGTTGATCATGCCGCGGGTTTCGTCCGTCAGCGGGCAGTGCAGCGAGATCACGTCCGCCTTGGCATACAGTTCCGGAAGCGAAACGTATTTGGCGAGGGCGCGCCCTTCCTCCGTTTCGCTCCGGCTATAGGCCAGGACTTTCATACCCAGAGCGTTCGCGATGCGGGCCGTCGCCTGGCCGATGCGGCCAAAACCCACGATGCCCATCGTCTTTCCCGAAAGCTCCATCAGCGGGAAATCCCAGAAGCAGAAATCGGGGCTCGCCGTCCAACGCCCCTCGTAGACCGCGTCGCTGTGGCGCTGCACCCGGTGGCAGATTTCAAGCAGCAGGGCGAACACGAATTGCGACACCGCAAAAGTACTGTAGGCGGGGATGTTGGCGACCAGGATGCCCTTCTCCTTTGCCGCTGCCACGTCCACCACATTGTAGCCAGTGGCCAGCACGCCGATGAAGCGCAGGTTCGGGCAGGCGAGGAGCACGTCACGCGTCAGAAGAGTCTTGTTGGTGTAGGCGATCTCCGCGTTGCCGATACGTCGGACGACGTCGCCCGGAGCGGTGCGGTCGTAGACGACGAGTTCCCCAAGTGCCGCGAAACCGGCCCAGCTCAGGTCGCCGGGGTTTTCGGTGTACCCGTCCAGAATGACAATCTTTGGCATTGTGCTTCCTCGCAATCGTGTAGATTCGCGGCCGGGCGGGTTTGAACGCCCGGGCTGTATGTTGTCTACCCGTCATGGTAATCGAAAACGGTGGAAAAGAAAAGCCCTTCGGGGCTATATTTCGGTGAATTTGCGGACCAACCGGTTTTTCCATCCGGGCGTTATAAAGATCGGAGGAAATTTACGAGCGCCTCGGACGCCGCGTCCCTTTGTCCGGGCGAGGTTGACACGCGCCCGGCGCGGTGATATATTTGTGAAAAATAGACATCCGGGAGGAAACCCATATGAAAGCCCTTTTCATTGGCGGCACCGGCACCATCAGCGGCGCCATCACAAAACTCGCGATCGAGCGTGGCTGGGAACTGTACCTTCTCAACCGCGGCAACCGAGAATTGCCGGAAGGCGCGCGGCAGATCCAGGCAGACATCCGGGACGAGGCAGGCGTGCGCGAAAAGCTCTCCGGCCTCCGCTTTGACGTGGTAGCCGACTTCATCGCCTTCACGCCCGATCAGTTGGAGCGCGACTACCGGCTTTTTGCCGGAAAGGCGGATCAGTTCCTCTTCATCAGTTCCGCCTCGGCCTATCAGAAACCGCTGGCGAATCCCTTCATTACCGAAAGCACGCCTGTCCACAACCCCTACTGGCAGTACTCCCGCGACAAGATCGCCTGCGAGCAGCTTTTGACGGACCTGTACCGGCAGAAGGGTTTTCCTGTCACCATCGTGCGCCCCAGCCATACCTATTGCGAGCGGTCGGTGCCGGTGGCGCTGCACGGAGCCAAGGGCTCCTATCAGATCGTCCAGCGCATGAAGCAGGGCAAAAAGGTGATCGTGCCCGGCGACGGCACCTCGCTGTGGACACTCACGGCCAGCCGGGATTTCGCGATGGCGTTCTTGGGGCTGATGGGGAACATCCACGCCATCGGCGAGACCTACCAGATTACCTCTGACGAGTCGCTGACCTGGAACCAGATTCATCAGATCATCGCCTCGGCGCTGGGCGTGGAGGCGAAACTAGTCCACATCCCATCAGACGTGCTGGGCGCGCTGAACCCGGAGTGGGTCGGTGGCTTGACCGGCGATAAGGCCAACAGCGTCGTCTTTGACAACGCCAAGATCAAGTACGCCGTACCCGGTTTCGCCGCGACCACCCGCTTTGATCAGGGCGCGCGGGAGGCGGTCCGATACATTGAGAGCCACCCGGACTGCCAGAAGGACGATCCGGAATTCGACCAGTGGTGCGACAAGGTGATCGAGCAGTGGGATCGCGCCGTTGAAACGCTGCCGCGCTTCAAATAAGAAACCAATTGCCAGAAAAAAGCGTCTAAGGAAAAACACAGGCAGAAATCTGCCGCGCGACCCCGTATCCCGACTACCGGTCGCTAGAGGACTTGCGCACCGCAATTTGCTGGAGGTGTTTCCATGAAGGCCAAGCGGATTTTTCAGGGCATTGCCGCCGTATGGCTCGCAGCGCTGCTCGCCGTAGGCGTGCCCATCGCCCCCGCGTTCGCCGAATCCGGGCAGGAGGCTGAAGTACAGGAGACTCAGCAACCGGCCGCGGATGCACAGCAGGACGCCGGCGGTTATGCGCAGGCCACGCAGGAAGCGCAAGTCTACGCGGACGCAATCCTGTCCCAGCAGCTTTCGCTGCTCGCGGAGGGCGACGTCGTCTACTTCAGCGCGCTCGACGCTACCACCGGGGCGGCGATGGTGTTGCTCAATCTGGATGGCCAGGTGGTCACGGGCTACGTGGCGCCGGAGGCGCTGCTAACGCTGGACGAGGAACAGATCAAGCGATACCAGTCCGAAGCGAAGAAGGACGAGGCGGCCATCGAGGCGGGAGAGAACGGAGACGTTCTGTTGCTGCCCGTCGCGGTTCCTCAGGAGCCCACGCCCGAGCCAACCGTTGAACCAACACCAGAGCCGACGCCTGAACCAACGGCAGAACCCACGCTTGAGCCCATCCCAGAGCCGACGCCAGAATTGACGCCGGAACCGACTCCGCAGCCAACCGTTACGCCGGAGGTCATTCAGCCCGCGCCGCCCAAGCTGCCCACAGCAGCGCCGACCCCAGAAGCTACCCCCACGCCCGAGCCGACGGTTGAGCCTACGCCGGAACCTACGCCCACGCCGGAAGTGACGCTGGAAC
>JAEVZE010000143.1 GCA_023392395.1 Bacillota bacterium | reverse complement strand
TCGCCTTAAGGCCAAATTAAAGGGCCTGACGCCTGCTCAACACAGACGCCATGCCCTCTTGGCCGCCTAGCTCGCGCTCTTGTCTAACTTTTGGGGGTCAGATCAAATCCGACGGGCCTTTTACTATATCTGCGGATGACCGCTTGATGCTGGGGTTACAAAGCTATTGTGCGGGAAAGCGCGGAAAGTTCGCTGCAAAGGCTCGAAAATTCATCATATGACTGCGGGATGGTCTCCGCTTTCGCGCCGAGCTCAAGTATCTTTTGTAAGCGCGCGGAGCACTGTTCAGGCTTTTTCGAAAAAGCCTGGACATGCTGGATTGTTCGCTTTCTGCTCGGGAAATAACACTGGTTCATGGCAAACAGCGCCTGCAGAAAATGATCGAGCGACAAATCGAGCGCGAAATGATAGAAGAGCGCGTCTTTTCGCGCGACAGCGCGCTCCAGGTCCTCCGTGTCCTCCAGTTCGTTCAGATGGCGATCCATCAGCTTTTTCGCCAGCTCAGCGGGGTATGCGCTCAACCGTTCCTTCATGGAGGCAATGTAACCCTGCTTGTCGCAGAGAATGTGCAGGGAAAGAAATGATGCCAAGCGTCCGGTTGGATAGAAATAATTATCCTCCTTGTCCAAGCGCGCCCCGCTCAGAACGGCGTCGATTTCCGCATTCATCTCCGAAATGGGATAATACATCAGGCATATTTCAGCGCCGTCCAGATCCACAAAATCGCAGGTCCCCCAATGCCTGCTGGGGGTTTCCCCAATACGGCAGCCGGTCACACAGTCTCCAAGCGCCCTGACTGCACCTTGCCTTTCAGCCGCCTTTGGCACGGTCTCGCAAAAGACAAAGATGTCGACATCGCTCTCCCCCGCTTGCGGAAGAGAACTGCCGCCGCTCTTGCCCACGGACCGGACTTCGGGCAGGGCGGATACCGCAGCGATGAGCCGGTCAAATTGTGCATATATTTCCTGATCCATAAGGGCCTCCGCCATCTAATTTTCTCCATCATACCATATCCGGCGCAAGGTGGGAACAGGGAGGCGCGTGGAGCCGGAGAATCCCTCGGATCCAAGAATTCCCTGGGATAAGCAAGACATTGGAAAGCGACACTAACCTCGAAATCCCAAGAATTCGGAAAGGAGTCTTCCCATGTCCCAGTTGAACCAGACCGAACTGCAGAACCTCCGCCATCTCATCGGGGCACATGAAACAGCGTATCAGAAGATGCAGACCTATGCCGAGCAGGCGACGGACCCACAGGTGAAAGCCTATTTCCAGAAGTCCGCTCAGGATGCCCAGAGCACGAAGCAGCAGCTTATGTCATTCTTGCAGTAAGGGGGAAGAATTATGTTTCAGGAAAAAGCAATGGTCAATGACGCGCTCTCTTCGGTGAAGAGCAGCCTCACCTTTTATGCCAACACCATCTCGGAATGCGCCAACCCCACGCTGCGCAGCAGCATTCAGCAGATGAGGAACAATTGCGAGAATTCGCAGTACGAACTGTTCAAGCTGGCGCAGACAAAGGGCTACTACAAGCCCGCCATCATGGCAAAGGACGACGAGGTTCAGCAGACCAAGTCACAGCTTCAAAGCTGAGAGCGGAATCTTGCCGGTACTTCATCCGCGGATGGGGTACCGGCTATGAGCATCGAAAAAGCCTTCGGTTTTTTCGATGCGTAAGGGAAAGACTGCGTGCGCCTGAAATCCCGCGGGATTTCCGGGCGGCGCACTGACTGATGGTATTGTTTGTTCTCCCAATGTGCGCACTGGGAGAACAAACGCATTTCCGGCGCACAGGTCGCCGGAAATGATGGAATCCCTTCGCGACTTTGTGGATGGTCTGTGCCGGTACTCCATCTTCGGATGGGGTACCGGCTTTTTAATGTCCACAATCGTTCCTTTATACTGGATCTCACGCGCTTGTTGCGACCGGGCGGGCATGGTATAATCCGGTTATGTTCTTCCACCTGATAATTTTTGCGGTGAAAGGATCATACCATGAAGCGCAAAGCTCTGATTATGGCGGTCGTGACGACCGTTTTATGGGCGGGTTCCTACATTCTGAACAAGCTCGCGTTTCAGGGCGGGATTGGGCCTTTGACCCTTTCGGGCTTAAGGTATCTACTGGCGTCGCTGATCCTGCTTGGCCTTGGAAGGGGCAAGGGGTGCAAGGAAAGCCCTGTTCCCTCGCCGTGGATGATCGTCCTGCTCGGGGTATTGGGCTATGCCGTCGCCCAGGGACTGCAGTACGTCGGCCAATCCTACCTGACCCCCACGCAATCCTCCCTTTCGTTGAGCGTCGGGAACACGATGCTCGTGATGCTCGTGGACATGATCTGGCTTCGGGAGAACCAGACGAAGTGGGATCTGGTCAAGCTTTTCTTCCTGCTCTCCGGGATATTCCTGTATTACTATCCCTGGGACGCCGCGAATCTCTCCGGCGCCGGGCTTCTGTTCATGGCCCTCTCGTCCGTCGGGTACGCGCTTCACATGACGCTCAACCGCCACCTGCTGACTGCAAGGCATGTTGCGGCCCGTGCGCTTGTGGGCAAACCCATGCTGGTCGGGGCGGTGATCCTGCTGACCATCGGCCTTTTTGTCGAAGGGATGCCCGTCATCACCGGGCGGCTGATCCTCATCCTCGCGTACCTGAGCTGCGTCAGCGGCGCGCTGGGGTTTTACCTGTGGACCAAGAGCCAGTCGGCCCTGACGGCGTTTGAAAGCAGCGGCATCAACAACCTCATGCTCATTGAAATTGCGCTCATGGATTTCCTGGTGTTCCACCGCTCCTTCAGCATCCTCCAGATTGCCGCGATCCTCGTCGTGTTCGGGTCCATTGTTTTGATCCAAAGCAGGGCGCCGTCCAAGAAATGAGCGCGCCCCGCGTGTTGGAATTGCGACAGACGGACGGAAGCGAATATGGTAGAATCCAGCCATGCGCAAGACAGGCGCGGTAAGAACGCATGGCAGGAGGCGAACCATCATGGTTGAAAAGGCGTATGAACTGGCCGCAACGAACGAAAAGTCCGTCAAGAGAGTCCTCCTCGATGAGAACCTGCACTACATCCACATGGTATTTCCCAAGGGCGAAGGGCTGCCGGAGCATTTTTCAAACGCAGCCGTCTACATGACGGTGGTGCGCGGCAGGCTGTCCATCGGTTTGGATGATCAGGAAACGCACGCCTATCCCACGGGGACGCTGCTAAAGATCCCCTTCAAGACGAAGATGAACGTGAAGAATCTGGACGACGCGGTCCTGGAACTGATCATTGTCAAGGCGCCCGCGCCCAAGGAATGACGGTTCATGGGTGATGGATCGCCCGGCGGCGGAGGCCGCCTGGCGCGCACCGAGCGGCTTTCTCGATCAGCTGGGCGGCCGAATCCCGGTTGAGCGGCGCGACGCGGCCGTGGTAGATGTAGTAGATCAGCATCGACCAGTACACCTCGTAGCCGCCCTTGTCGTACTCCTCTTCCGTGGGGAAGTAGCCGGTGCAGCCGTTGGTATAGCCGCCCAGGTAGAACGTGTCGCTATCAAGCGCGTCGGACGCTCGCAGCGCGAACTCGCACATGATCTCATTGGGCACACCGCACAGGCAGCCGTCGTTCACCGCAAAGTATTGAAGCTCCACCACCTCGGACTGTACGCGGGTTCCGGCGGTAAGTAGTCGCTCGACCTCTTTCAGCCACGCCGCGCCGTCGATGCCCGCTTCCCTTTGGGCTTCGGCGGCGATTTCCTGCGCCCGGCTGTATGTAGGAACGTCCGCCTCCAGCGTCCGGCGGGTGGAGTACATGGCAAGGCGCTCGACCGGGCGCGGGCGCATGCCGCCCAGAATGCCGTCAACCCGGCGGCATACCTCGCCCGCCATGTCCTGAAGCGCCGTTTCGGAGCGGACGAACCGGGCCGGATCGCTCGCGTCCACGGGCGTCGTATCAGATAGGTAGTACTTCGGCGCAACGTTTCCGGAAGCACCCTGTGTGACCAACACGGCGCAGCCATATTTTTCCCGCAACAGATCCCGGACCGCGCCGAAATAATCCGGGGAGATATGATAGTTGTCGGCCTTGAGCACGTTCGCGTGGGCCGTCAGGCGCAATAGCAGCAGTTTCGGTTCCCCGGTATTTGCATCGCTCACCTTCAGGACGCCGGCTCTCCTGTTCAGGCCCGCGCTCTCCGCGCGGCGGTTCACGCCGATGTCCGCGCAGGCGTTTTCCCACGCCACACAAACCGGCGTCATCCTCGCCAGGGCATTTGCGACTTCGGCCAGGATTTTCGCCCGGGCTTCCTGATACCACTCCAGCTCCAGGCTGTCGTTCGGGGCCGAATGGGTGTGCGAAAAGCACAGCATGACCTTTTCGCCGGTCACGCCCAAGATGCCGCCGATTTCTCCGCGCAGTAAATCCGCGTGCGCCCGTGAAAACCCAATGTGATCGATCGCGGCCAAACAGCAGATTTCGCCCGCCAGCCTCCACACCGTAATCTGCGCCTTGAGCGCGCCTTTGACGCCCCTGGACCATTCTTCCCCGCGCCCGAAGCCGATCGTCTGAACCGGCCCGGACGGCGTGATGTCCGCTTCCGCGTATCCGAATTCCGCCGTATGCATTCTGTCTCTCCGCAAAAGGCGCGCATGTCCGCGCCATATTTTCTGCTCCCGATTATAGCACAGGCCGCGCGCGTCCGCCAGCGCGGCGGACGCGCCCAAGCCTTGACGGAGTTTTCAGACGCCGGATGCGCCGCCGCTTACTGACTTTCCGACATTTGACACGAGCGTGCTTTTTAACGCACGGCTCGCTATGGTACAATGATGAGGTGATTTCGCGAACGGAGGATATGCCATGCTGCAGTGCGAGCACCTGACCAAGAAGTATATGTCCACCACCGCGGTTCAGGATTTGACGCTGGAAATCCCCAAAGGGCGCGTATACGCGTTGCTTGGCCCCAACGGCAGCGGCAAGACCACGCTGATGAAGATGGTCGCGGGGCTGGTCAAGCCCTCTTCGGGGGCCCTTACCTTTCATGGCGAGCCCGTCGGCGTCGCGAGCAAGGCGCGCGTCGCCTACATGCCCACCGAGGGCTATTTCTTCGGCTACATGAACGGCGAGGACGTGGGCGCGTACTACCAGGACTTCTTCCCCGATTTTGACCGCGCCCGGTACCGCGAAATGCTCGAAAAGATGCAATTGCCCCTCAAGACCAAGGTCAAGCAACTGTCCAGCGGCATGATGGCCAAGTTGAAGCTTGCGGCCACGCTGTCCCGGGACAGCGAACTGGTCATGCTGGATGAGCCGCTCAACGGCATCGACATCATCGCGCGCGATCAGGTGATCGAGGCGATCAAGGAGCGCATCAGCCCGGAGCGCACGTTCCTGCTTTCCAGCCACCTGGTGGACGAACTGGAGCGGATCGTGGACTACGCGGTGTTCATGAAGACGGGCACCACGGTATTGCAGGGCGCGGTGACCGAGCTGCGCGAAGCCCACGGCAAGGGCCTGGTGGATCTGTACAAAGAGATCTACGCCTGAAGGGGGAGACAACAATGCTCAAGCTGATGAAATACGAATACCGCAGGAACTTGAACAGCATCGTGATCATGCTGAGCGCGATCCTGCTGCTCCAGGGCTTCTTCCTGTTCTCGATCTTTAAAAAGGACGTGGAACTGGTGATCCCCGCCGCCATGCTGCTGTTTGTCGCGGCGTCCATCTGCGTCATGGGCATGCTGATCTACAGCGTGGCGCTGTACTCCAGGGAGCTGGGCGCGAAGACCAGCTACTTGACGTTCATGACGCCAAACCCCGCCGTCAAAATCCTGGGCTCGAAACTTTTGTCGGCGCTGCTGCTGGGGCTTTGCTACGCGCTGATCCTGGGCTCGTTCGGGGCATGGGACTTTACGCTTTTGGCGAAGACCTTCCCGGAGGTCCAACTGGGCCGGATCGTGATGGAGCAGGTTCTGGACAATATGGCAAATACCGATCTTGCCACCATCCTCACCACGATCTCCGCCATGGGAATCGAATTCCTGATCAACTTCTTCACCGTGGTGGTGGTCTCCTACCTGGCCATCACGCTGAGCGCCACGGTTCTGCAGAACAAAAAGCTCAAAGGGCTGGTCAGCTTCCTGATCTTCATCGCGATCATGACGGCGCTTGAGTGGGGCACGTCGCTCCTGCCGTCGGGCACCGACCACAACAACCTCATGGACGCGCTCCTGGCCGCGTGGCCGAAGTACGCCGTGTACCTGTGCGTGATGCTGGGCTCGTTTGTGCTAAGCGCGCGGCTGCTTGAAAAAAAGGTAAGCCTGTAGATTCAAGCGTTGAAAATCCGGTTCTCGGCACACGGGTCGCCGGGAACGATAAGAGCCTTGACAGGGTTTGCCAGCAGTGGGTGCTGGCCCGAGGAGGCGTGCGCATGCCCCGTTACCCTCAGGTAATTCTACTAGATCTGGACGACACGCTGATCTCTTTTGACGGCGTGAGCCGCCAGGCATGGGACGAGTGCTGCAAAGACTTCATTCTCCGCTATCAGCCCAGGTTTTCCAAGGAAGAACTGGTCCAGGCGATCCGCACCGCCAGCAAGTGGTACTGGGGCGACCCGAGGCGGCACAAAGCGGGCCGGGAGAACATCCGCCAGGCGCGGCGCGTGGTCGTCGCCCTCGCCCTGGCCGGGTTGGGCCAGAGCAATCCGGAAATCGTCCACAGCCTGGCCGACCAGTATTCGGACCGCCATGACGCGCTGATCCATCTCTTTCCGAATACCCTCTCCACGCTGGACGCGCTCGTGGATGGCGGCGTAAGGCTTGCCCTCATCACCAACGGCAGTTCAGAAGGCCAGCGGGCGAAACTGACGCGCTTCGGCCTTACGGGATATTTTGAGCACATTCTCATCGACCAAGAGCTCGGCTTCGGAAAACCCGATCCCCGCGTGTTCCAGCACGCGCTGACCCTGATGGAGCTGGACAGCCGCGACTGCTGGATGGTCGGCGACAACTTGGTCTGGGACATCCAGCCGCCCCAGTCCCTGGGCATTCACGCCGTCTGGCATGACTGGAAGAAGGCCGGGCTTAAGCCCGGCTCGGAAATCGTCCCCGACCGGATCATACGGGACATCAGCGAGCTTCTCCTCCCGCCCGTATGACCGGCGCATCCATTCCCGTCACACGAGGAGGCTTCGCATGAAGCAGTGGAAGCCCATGCTGGCAGCCCTCTGCGTCTTCACCATCTGGGGGTTTTCGTTCCTGGCGTCCAAGGTCGGGCAAATGGCCGCCTCTCCGCTGGTGATATTGATGTACCGCTTTGACATCGCGACGCTGGCCATGGCCCTTCTCTGGTTTTACAAGCGGCCCAAGCTCCGTTTGAAGGGCCGGAGCCTCAAGGGGCTTCTGGCGCTGGGCCTGTGCGAACCGGTGATCTACTTCATCGGCGAGCAGTATGGCCTGAAGTACGCCAATTCCGCCTTTTGCGGCGTGATGATCGCCGTAATTCCCATCGTAACCCTCCTGATGACGG
>JAEVZE010000141.1 GCA_023392395.1 Bacillota bacterium | reverse complement strand
GCCGACGAGCCCACCGGCAACCTGGACGGCAAGAGCGGCCGGGAGGTGCTGGCGCTGATGCGCTACGTGGGACGGGAACTGGGCGTGACGCTGATCCTGGTGACCCACGACCTGGCCATCGCCGAGCAGGCCGACCGCATCCTGACCCTCTCGGACGGAATGGTCGCCTCCGACACCCGGGAGGCGCGGCCATGAAAAGCGCGCCGACATTCAGCACGCTGGCGCTGGGGAGCCTGCGCGCCCGGAAAAAGCAGTACCGGGCGCTGACAGCCGGCATCGCGCTGGCGATCTTTTTCGTGTCCTCCATGCTTCTGATGGGCGAGAGCATCTACTTCACCTACCGGGACCGCTACTGGCGGCAGGTGGGCAAGCAGGACGCGATCCTGATGGACGCAGAGGGCGTCGCGCCCGAAACCCTCCTCGAAAGCGGCTACGCCCGTGCGGTGGGCAGCCTGTACGTCGTCGGCGTCACCGAGGGCGACGAGACTTCCATCGCCTATTACGATGAAGAAGGGACGGCGCTGGCCAATCGCCAGGCCGTCGAAGGGCGGCTGCCCGAGGCCGCGGGAGAGATCGCGTTGGAGCGGTCAAAGCTCCAAAGACTCCGCTCCAAGGCCCGGGTGGGCGACCGTCTGACGCTCAACCTCCGGGTGCCGGACGGCAAGGGATACCTTCCCAAGGCTGTGGAAAAGACCTATGCGCTGGTGGGCATCCTGGCGGAGCAGACCGGCTACCAGCAGCCTGGCGCATACGAAGGGCTCGACGCCTACACCGACCTTCCGGGCGCGATGGTGTCCCGGGCGGAAGGGATCGAGGCGGGCGGCCGTCCGGTCATCCACCGCCTGGTGTCCTACGCGCCTGGGGTTACCGAGGATGCCTTTGACGAATACACTCGGAAGGTGCTGCGCCACGACCAGACGGAGTACTACGGCATGTACCTGTTCTCCGGCGAGGAGGGCGGCATGCCATTGATGGCCGTCGTGCTCTGCGGGATTCTGGTATTGTCGGCCTCGGTGGGCATCGTGAACGCATTCTCCCAGGCGCTCTCCGAGCGCAGGCAGGAGATCGGCATGCTGCGCGCCGTGGGCGCGACCCGGCGGCAGATCCGAAGCGTTTTCGGCCGGGAGGCGCTTTGGATCGCCCTTCTGATTGCCCCGCCCGCCGTCGCGCTTTCGCACCTCATGGTGTGGGGGCTCTCCCGCGCGCTGGGCGGCACGTTTGAATTTCACTTTATCCTGTGGCTCGTCCCGGCGGAGCTGGCCTTCTCCCTGGCCGCGGTGATGCTGGCCGCGTTCCTTCCGCTTTGGGAGGCGTCGCGCGTGTCGCCGATGCAAGCGGTGCGCGAGGTGTCGCTGCTTCGGGCAAAAAAGCGTCTGCGCCTCGCGGAACGGCGCGCGTTCAACCCGCCCAGGCTGCGGGCCGGGCGGCACCGGACGCTCTACCGGACGAAGCAGGCGGGCGCGGCTATGATCGTGGCCCTGAGCCTCATGCTACTGCCGGCGGGCTGGTACATGATCCAGCCGGCCCTGACGCGAAGCGAACCTGAGCCCGACTTCTCACTGTCCCTGTGGACAGCGGATCTGGGCCTCGTAGAGACGAACGCTATGCAGCCGCTGTTCACGGAAGGCGACGTGCAGGAGGCCGCCGCGCTGCCGTTGGTCAAGCGCGTGGACGCCACAAAGGCGGTCCAAGTCAACCTGCTGATGGACCGGGTAACCGATTACCTGACCCAAACCGGCGGGTCTTTTGATTGCGGCTACCTGATGAAGGACCAACCCTTCATCGGCATGGATCCGATCACCTGGAAAGCCGCGCGCAGCCGGTACCTGAAGCTGCGCCAGGCGGAGGGCATCGACAAGGATATGGTGACCGCCGCGCTGTTCGCCTGCTCCGAGGAGGCCGTCCAGCGCCTGGCGCCCTACGTGTTGTCGGGCTGGATCGACGTTCAGGCGCTGAACGAGGGCCGGGAGGTGCTCCTCGTCGCGCCGGAAAAATACTACATCGCCTACGAGCGGGATGCGGGCGGAAAGATTAGCGGATGGACGCTGACCAACGACCCACGCCCGGGGGAACGGTATGATGAAGTATTCTCCAACGACATGTTCTTCGCCGGGGATGAACTGGACCTGTGCCGGCTGTCCAGCGCCGGGGACGAGGGCTACGGCTCGCCGGAGTACAACTATACCGCGATCCTGAAGGAGCAAAAGTCCGTCCGGATCGGCGCGGTGCTCTCTGGAGACGCCGGGAGCGCGCTGAACTGGGGCGCCGGTTTCGGCTGGTACCAGGTTGGGCCCGTCCTCACCACGCTGAACGGGCTTCACGCGCTGGGTTTTCGAAACGGCGGCTACCGTGAAATGTACGTGACGCTGTCCCAAACGCCGGACGAGGCGGCCGAGGAATCGCTGACGGCCGCGCTCTCAGGTATCGCAAACCGCGTGGAAAACGTGGAATTCAGAAGCGAACTTGCGCTGCAGCGGGAAAACCGGAAGACGTCCAACGCGATCGTGGCCTGCTGCGTCGCGGCGCTGAGCCTGTTCTTCTCCATCTGCGTCAGTATGGTCAACAACGCCGTAACCAACCGCATCCGCTCTGACAAGCGCGCCATCGGCACGCTTCGGGCGGTGGGCGCGCCGCTTGAAACCATCGTTTCCTCCTACTGGCTGCAGGTGGCGGCCATGCTGGGCCGGGGCGCCGCGGCCGGCGCGCTGGCGATCGGCATAATGCTCGCGGTCGCGCGGCATTACGGGACTCTGATCGACGGCGTGATCCTGCCTGTAGCCGCGCTCGCCGCGCTGTTCGTCGCGCTGCTGGCGCTCTTTTGCGGCGCGAACCTGCGCCTGCGCATCCGGGAAATCGTGTCGTCCAGCATCGTGGACAACATCCGCGAACTGTAAGGGGGCGAAATTGAATGAAGAAGCTGATTCTCTGCGCCTTCCTGATGCTGTTGCCCTGGGCGGCCCGGGCGGAGGGCGAGCCGTTTTCCATCGATACCGTTCATGTCTACGCTGGGATGAACCGTCCTTATGCACAAGGGTATGCCCCCGTCGAAACCGGAAACGTCTTGACCGTGGTGCTGCCGCTGACTTCCGAAACGGCCGTTGGCGACATCAGCGCGAGGCTGATTCCCCGGGACCCGGAGGCCGCGCCGTTCAAGCTCCAGGGGCTTCAAAGGCGGGTTTCCCGGAAGGAGTACAAGTTCGCCCCCGTCAAGGTCAGCGCGTACCTGGTGCGCTTCAAGCTCCCGCTGTACCCCTCGCGGCTGAACGGGGAGTACCCGTTCGCCATCGAGGTCACGGGCCATGACGCGGGAGGCAACACGCTATCGCAGCGGTTCGGACTGGAGGCCGCCGTGACCGGCGGGCGGGAAAACGGCGAAGCGCCGCCGGTAGAAATCGCCGACTTTGAAACGGGCGCGGCCTTCCTCACCGCCGGGGAAGAAGGCCGGATTCGCCTGACCCTTCAAAATGGCAGCAAAACCCGCGCCGTGGAAAATCTGTCGGTCAAGCTTGCCGATGCATCCGGCGACATCCTGCCGCTAGGCCCGGACACGGCGCGCGTCGGGCGGCTCGCCGCGGACGGTAGCGCGGAATACGTCGTTCCGGTCCGCGTGGCCCAGAAGGCAGCGGCACAGATGCATAGCGTGGAGGTGGCGCTGAACTACACGTTTGCCGGAGGAAAGGCCGCGACCTCGTCCGCCAAATATGCAGTGGACGTGCGTCAGCCGGCGCGGCTGGAATACACGGAAGCGGTCCTCCCGGCCCGCGTCACCCAAGGGGATGTGCCTTCTCTATCGATAACGCTGATGAACATGGGCAGGAGCACCCTCACCAACGTGCTTTTGACCTTCGACGTGCCGGGCCTGGCGAGCGGCGGCAGTGTGCTGGCGGGAACGATCGAACCAGGCACCAGCAAGGACGCGTCCGCCAACTTCCGGGTGGATGATGCCGCACTGGGGCCGGTCAGCGGAACGCTCACGATCTCCTACGAGGACCCCTACGGTGAATCGCACCAAATCCAGCTGCCGCTCAAAACCACTGTAGAGAAGAAGGTCGTCCAGGTCTACGGGAAGGAGGCGCCTGAGGACAAAGAGGAACGCCCATCTTGGCCCCTCTATGGCGTCATCGGCGTTCTGTGCGGGTTGCTGGCCCTCCAAAGAGCCCTTCTGAAAAGGAAAATCCGGGCTCTGGAGGAGCGGCAGCTTTAAATGCGCAAAAGGTTTGCCGAAGTGTCAAACACATTGACTTTTACGCCCTTCGGGGCGTTTTTTTATGAGACCGCGCTTTTTTGCAGCTTTTGGAAGCCGAAGCCGTGCGCGGTATTACGAGTGAAAGGAGATGGTACGCTGCAGTCTACCTGCTTCGTCGCCCAGACGATCGCACCGCATGCCGGGCAAACGTACTTGGAGCTGCGATTCTTGCTGATCTGGCGCCCTCCCCAGATAGTCGTCGTGGTCGGCGAACCATCCTCATCATCGGAGGTGGTCGTTATCTGCAGGAGTGTTTTGCGACTGGCGGCAATGTCCGCCATGCCTGGCTGCGCAGCCAACTAGGCCGCCGTTTCCTCGGTCAGAGTCGTGCTCGCCCCGCCGTAGGCGACATGCCGCTCGATGTGCGGGCCAATCCACCCCGCATTCTGATATTTGATCATTCACAAAAGGCACCGCCTATCCGCTTTCCCACTTGCATATCAGTCGGCTGTCTGCTACAATAACTTTCCATTATAACACCAGGCTTCAGCGATGTGCTATTCTGGAAGATAGAGGTGAATGCCCTATGCGCGTCTATCGAACCGCGCAAGTCGCCAAGGCGACCGGCATCCATCCAAACACTGTGCGCCTGTATGAGGAGCTTGGTCTGATTCCCATAGCGGAGCGGCAGGGAAACGGCTATCGCGTGTTCACGGATTATCATATCGAGCAGATCCGCTTGGCCCGGATGGCACTAAAAGTCGAAGCACTGCAAAATGGACTGAGGAAGCAGGCGATCCAGATTGTCAAAATGGCGGCCATGCGGAATCTGGACGAGGCGCTTGACCTGACTGGAGATTATTTGCGAAATATCCGTAAAGAGCAAGACAATGCGCTGGAGGCCATCGAGCAGGTGGAGGCAATTCTCAAAGATGCGCATCCGGAAGCTCTCTTTTCTATGAAGCGCAAAGAAGTTGCCGAGCATCTGCAAATCTCCATGGACACGCTGCGCAACTGGGAATTAAACGGGCTGCTCGCAGTGAAAAGAAGAGAAAACGGCTACCGAGTCTACACGGAAGAAGATATCCGGCGACTCAAAATTATCCGTTCCCTCCGCTGCGCCAATTACTCGCTCGAGGCGATCCTCAGGATGATGAACGCATTATCGGGAGACGCGGATGCCAACATAAGGCATATCCTCAATACGCCGGATCAGGAGGCGGACATCCTGTCCGTCTGCGACAGGCTGCTCACCTCGCTCAAAGAGGCGGAAATGAACGCGATAGGCATGCTCCGCCAGATCGAGAAAATGAAAGAAATGTAGAGTCTCCATTATTCCACCAACCTTTCAAAGGGTGCTATCCTTCTTGTAGCAAGCAAAGGGAGGGTGGATTATGGTGACAGCCATCAGCGTCGACGGACTCAACAAATCATTCGGAAGCCTCCGCGCCGTCGAGAATGTGAGCTTCTCGGTGGCAGGCGGAGAGATCTTCGGCCTCCTGGGCGCAAACGGCGCGGGAAAAACAACGACCATCGAGTGCATTCTGGGCACAAAGCAAGCGGACAGCGGGAAGGTATCCATCCTGGGCATGCATCCGCTGAAGCACCGCAAAAAGCTGTTTCAGCAGGTTGGCGTGCAGTTTCAGGAAAGCGCATATCAGGACAAGATCACGGTTAGGGAACTTTGCGAAGTCACGCAGTCGCTGTACGCAAGACCAGCGGACTACCGGGAACTGCTCGGGCAGTTCGGGCTTTCGGATAAGGAGAAGTGCGCGGTATCCGAACTCTCCGGCGGACAGCGGCAGCGGCTGTTCATCACGCTGGCGCTGATTCCGAACCCCAGGGCCGTCTTTTTGGACGAGCTGACCACCGGGCTTGACGCCCGGGCGCGGCGGGAAGTCTGGAAATGCCTTACTGATATGAAGCGCAAGGGCCTCGCCATTTTGCTGACCTCCCACTTCATGGACGAGGTGGAGGCGCTGTGCGACCACATCCTGATTCTGAAAAACGGCCGGGCCGTATTTTCCGGGACGGTTCAGGAGGCGGTCGCCGCGAGTCCGCACGATCGGTTTGAGGAAGCCTACCTTTGGTTTACGGGCGAGGAGGATATGATTCATGAAGACATTTAGTACGATGCTGAAAACGGAGCTCAAGCTTTCTTTGCGTGGAATGGACATGCTGATTTTCGCCCTCATCATGCCGGTGGTGGTGACCGTCATCCTCGGAATCATCTACGGAGGCAAGCCCGCCTACGACGGCGCGCCGTACACCTTTCTGGCGCAGTCCTTTGGCGCGGTTTCCACGATTGCTATCTGCGCGGGCGGCATCATGGGACTGCCGCTGGTGGTGTCCGACTATCGGCACAAGAAGATCCTAAAGCGACTGAAGGTGACGCCCGTCGCGCCTTCGATGATCCTCGCCGTGCAGGTCGCGATTTACGCGCTGTACTCGGTCATGTCCCTTCTTCTCGTATACGGGACCGCATCCCTCTTTTTCGGGTTCCGGCTGGAGGGATCATGGGCGTTGTTCCTGGTTGGATATCTTCTGGTCATGGCCGCGATGTTCTCCATCGGCATGATGGTGGGCGGGATCGCGCCCAACACAAAGATCGCGGGCGTCATTGCGTCGCTTCTGTACTTTCCCATGCTCATCTTCTCGGGCGCTACGCTGCCCTACGAGGTGATGCCGCGCGCCCTGCAAAGCGCCGCGGACGTCATGCCCTTGACGCAGGGGATCAAGCTTTTGAAGGCGGCGGTCCTCGGAC
>JAEVZE010000130.1 GCA_023392395.1 Bacillota bacterium | reverse complement strand
GTTGACGCTGCCGGGGCTGTTCAACCTGTCGTGGCTATGGCCCACCGTCGGCCTTGCCACGCTGTTCCTGGTCGCGCCCAGCTGGATGCGGCTGATCTCCGCACCCGAGGAGGTGCCCAAGCTTTCGGACGTTCAGCGGGATCAGCTGACCAGTCTGGCCCGTGCCACCTGGCACTTCTTCGAAACCCAGACACCGGCAGACGGCCCCGGCCTGCCGCCGGACAACGTGCAGCTGGACCCGCCTGTGGGCAAAGCCCCGCGAACCTCCCCCACCAACATCGGGCTGTACCTTCTGGCCTGCGCCTCAGCGCACCTGATGGGCCTGATCGGGCGCGAGGAGCTGCTCAGCCGCACTGCCCGCACCGTGGAAACGCTGGAAAACCTTGAAAAGTGGCACGGTCACCTGTACAACTGGTACGATACAGGGATGCTGAAGCCCCTGAGGCCCCGCTATGTGTCCAGCGTGGACGGCGGAAACCTGGCCGCGTGCCTTCTGACCTGCGTCCAACTTGTGCAGCCTCTGGACGACGCGCTTGCACGGCGACTGGACGCGCTGGCCCGGGACATGGACTTCACGAAGCTCTACGACAAGTCCAGGAACCTGTTTTTCATTGGCTTCGACGCCGAGCGCGGAGCGCTGTCCTCCGGCCACTACGACCTCTTGGCCTCGGAATCCCGCATTTTGAGCTTTGCCGCGATGGCCCTCCGGCAGGTGCCGCTCAAACACTGGTCGAAGCTGGGCCGCGGCATGGCGCGGACCGGCCGGAGCGCCGCACTGATCTCCTGGAGTGGCACAATGTTTGAATACCTGATGCCGATGCTCCTTTTGCGCGCGCCGCGGGGATCGCTGCTCAGCGGAACCGAGCGGGCAGTGGTGGCGGCACAGCGGGCGCTGGGCGCGCCCTGGGGCGTGTCGGAATCAGGCTACAACGCCTTCGACCTGATGATGAACTACCAGTACCGCGCCTTCGGCCTGCCCAGCCTGTCCCTTCGGGGCACCGCCTTTGAGCGGGTGATCGCGCCGTACGCCTCGATTCTGGCGCTGCCGGTGGACCAGGATGCGGCGCTCCAGAACCTCGAGGCCATGCAGCGGGCGGGCTTTCAGGGGCCGATGGGCCTGTACGAGGCCATCGACTACGCGCCCCAGCGGTTGCCGGAGAGCGAGCCGCATCGCGTGGTGATGAGCCACATGGCACACCACCAGGGGATGATCCTGGCCGCCATCTGTAACCTTTTGTGCGAGGACGCGCTGGTCCGGGCGTTCACCGGCATCCCGGAGGTCAAGGCGCTGACGCTGCTACTAAGCGAAAAACCGGTGCGCGGCGCGTTTCGCCGGGCGCAGTCGGAGCCGGAGCCGGAGGAAGATCGCCCCCGGCAGGGCGTGCACGTGGGCTGCCAGGCGGCTGGCCCCGGCGACGCCCACCTGATCTATGGCGGCGGCACCACCGTCTTCCTCACCGCCTCCGGCGCGGGCTTTGTGCGCGCGAAGGGCGTGCTGCTGGGCCGCTGGACGGCCAAGCAGGGCTCGGAGGACGGCGTATGGGTGCACGTGCGCGTGCCGTCCCGGCGCACCGCCTTCTCAGCCAGCGGCATTTGCGCCCGGATGGCCGCAAGCCAGCGGGTACGCTTCGACGCGGGCAGCATGTCCGTCCTGACCAAGACCGACGAACTGGAGTGCCGCCTGACCACCTGCGTCTCGCCGGAGGACGGCGCGCTGATCCAGCGGCTGGAGCTGACCAGTCACGCCTCGCAGCCGCTGGAGGTCGAAGTCACCGGCTGCTTCAAGGTGGCCTTGTGCGCGGAGGGAGACATGCGCGCACATCCGGCGTTCCAGAACCTGTTCGTGCGCGCCCGCATGGAGGACGGTGCGCTGATCTTCACCCGCAAGCCCCGAAACGGCGGCAACCACCCGCAGCTTTTGTACGCGCTGTCGGGCGCGGAGGACCTGAAGCTCTCCCATGAGATCGACCTGGAGAAGCTGACCGGCCGCGAGGGCTCGCTGAGCGACCCGGAGACGCTGTCCCGGACGTTCTCAAACGCCTCCGGCGCGACGCTGAACCCCTGCGCGGCACTGAGAGCAAAAATGACGCTCCCCGCAGGCGGGCGGCGGCAGCTGGCGTTTGTCGCCGGAATCGCGGACGACGGTGAGGCGCTCGCCCGGATGCGCGCCCGCCATCTGGCTTCGGAGGATGCCCGCAGATCCCTGCTGCTGGCCGGCTCTCAGGCCCGTTCGATGTTGGAATTCTTAGGGTTACCCCCGGCCCGGCATCAGCTCTTGCAGCGGGCCAGCCGCCTTCTGATGTTCCCGCAGCGAGGCTCCTCCGCCCCGCCCTGCCGCCTGAACGTGTCGGGGCTGTGGGCGCTTGGCATTTCCGGCGACCTGCCGCTGATCTCGGTCAAGGTCGATTCCACCCAGCAGATGACGCTGGTCAAGGATGCGCTGCGCGCCCATGAATTCTACCGTGCCATGGGCGTTTGGTGCGACCTGGTGCTGATCAACGACTACGGAAACGACTACGACCAGCCGGTGCGCGACGCGCTGCGCGATCAGGTGGCGTCCAGCCACCTGGCCGACATGGTGCTGGAGCCGGGCGGCGCATTCCTGCTGGAGGGCGCGACACTGACGGGCGCGCAGCGCGCCCTGATCGAGACGGTTTCGGCGATGTATCTGGACGGCTCTCAACCGCTGGACGCGGGCGTCCGCGCGTTGCTTCGCGCGCTGCCTGAAGCGCCGGAAGCGCCCAAGGCGCGACTTCGCGGCGGGTTCTCGCTGCCCGAAGAACCCCGGGACAAGTTCAACGGCTGGGGCGGTTTCGCCCGCGGCAGCTACGTGATCGACCTCATGCCCGGACACCCGACCCCCGCGCCCTGGTGCAACGTGCTGGTGAACGCGGGCGGGTTCGGCTCGCTGGTCTCGGAACGGGGCGGCGGATTTACCTTCGCCAAAAACAGCCGCGGCGCGCGGCTGACCCCCTTCACCAACGACCCGCTCCGGGAGGGCGAGGGCGAACGGCTGACCATTTCCGACGGCCGCGCCTACGCGTCCCTCCTGCCCGAGCAGCGGGGGCTGATGCAGCCATTCCGGGTGGAGCACCGGCCGGGCGTCAGCCGGTTCGCCTCCGGCGCGGGCACGCTGGGCTGGACGATCGAACAGTTCGTGGATACGGACCTTCCGGTCAAGTGCCTGATGCTGACGCTGCACAACGCGGGGGGCCTCGCGCGCTCGCTCAAGCTGACCGCCTCGGTGGACTGGCTGATGGGCGTGGACAACGGCGACGCCCGGCTGACCTGCGCGTTCCCGGAGCCGCCAATGATGGTGGCCTCCGGTTCGATGGAGGGCTACGGCTTTGCAGCGCTTTTGACCAGCGACGGCCGCACGCCGGAGGGGCTCGAAATCGACCCTGCGGCAGGCCTCCGCGCATCCGTGACGCTCCCGCCGGGCGGTTCCATCAAGGCGCAATTGTTACTGGGCTGGTCGAGCGCCCGGGAGGGTTGCCGCGAGACGCTCTCCGCCTGGGGCGAAGGGCAGATTCGCCTGGACCGCACCCGCGAAAAATGGGAGGACCTGCTGTCCCGGATCGTGCCGGAGACGGGCGACCCGCTTTGCGATCAGATGCTGGGGCGCTGGCTGCCGGCGCAGGCGCTGGCAGGCCGCGTGTGGGGCCGGGTGGGCCTCTATCAGGCGGGCGGCGCATTTGGCTTCCGCGACCAGCTGCAGGACATGCTGGCGCTGATCCCCATCGAGCCGGAGCTCGTGCGCGCACACCTTCTCACCTGCGCCGCGCGGCAGTTTGAAGCGGGCGACGTGCTGCACTGGTGGCATCCGGAGCGAACCGGCGTGCGCACCCGCATTTCGGACGATCTTTTGTTCCTGCCCTACGTGGCGGCGGCTTATGTGCGGGAGACCGGCGACAAGAGCGTGCTGGCCGAAGAAGTCCCCTACCTTGCGGACGTCCCGATTCCGGACGGCGACGACGACTGGTACGGCGTGCCGGAGGTCTCGGAGACACGCGAGAGCCTGGACGCCCACTGCATGCGCGCGCTGCGCCGCGTCTTCTCCATGACCGGCGACCATGGCCTGCCGCTCATGGGCGCGGGCGACTGGAACGACGGCATGAACCTGGTGGGTTCGGGCGGCGGCGAGAGCGTATGGCTGGGCCAGTTCCTGTCCGTCGCGGCGGAGGACTACGCGCTCGTCTCGGAATCCGAAGAGCACCGGGAATACTTACGCGACGGAGCCTCCCGGATGCGCGAGGCGGTGGAAGCCAACGGATGGGACGGCGCGTGGTACCGTCGCGCCTACTACGGAGACGACTCGCCGCTGGGCTCCTGCCAGTCGGCGGGCGGCTGCCGGATCGACCTGATCGCCCAGTGCTGGGCGGTGGCGGCGGGGCTGGATGACGGCCGCTGCAAGCAGGCCATGGACAGCGCCTGGGAGCAGCTCTTCGACGCGCAGCACAAGCTGATCAAGCTGCTGACCCCGCCGCTCGACGACGCGGCCCGGGACCCCGGCTACATCGCCCGCTATCCCGCGGGCATCCGGGAGAACGGCGGCCAGTACACCCACGCCGCCTGCTGGGCGGTAATGGCGTTTGCGATGCTGGGGGACGCGCCGCGCGCGTGGCAGGCGCTGGACGCGCTGCTGCCAGTAAACCATGCCGATTCCGAAGCGGGCGCGCTCCAGTACCGCGTGGAACCCTACGTAATGGCGGGCGACGTGTATGGAGAGCCGCCCTTTGCCGGGCGCGGCGGCTGGACGTGGTACACCGGCGCGGCCAGCTGGCTGTGCCGCGCGGCGGTCAAGTACCTTCTGGGTTACGAGCGGCAGGGCAATCGCGCCAAACTCTCGGCGCTCATCCGTCCCGGCCGGGAGGAGGCGGCGCTGACCGTGAAATTCGGTGCCTCCAGCTACCGCCTGCGCTCCGTCCGTGGGCAGGAGGGCGTCACGCTCGATGGAAAAGCGGTCGACGGCGAATTCATCGACCTGATTGACGACGGCAGGCCCCACGAAGCGCTGTTTCCCGAACGAAAGCCTTCGTAACTCGATTGTAGCTCTATCGTCGCTCGTCCCGCGACCTGATACCAGTTTGCTCGTTGCAATCCGACCCGAAAATGTCCGCGCTAGCGGACATTTTAACCCTTGCGAGGGGTCAAGGGGGATCATCCCCCTTGCGGGGTGCGGGGCAGCGCTCCGCCGTAACCCCAACGACCTCCGCCGCAATCCCGCCGCCTCTGCCCCTTGTGACGTCCGGCAAAACATGGTAAAATAGTCCTCATGAGATTGGATCGATTGGTGGGCGAGGTACTGTCCTCGCGCGCAAGAGCCCGGGAGGCCATCGCCCAGGGGCGCGTCAAGGTCAACGGCGCGCCGGTACGGGACGGGGCGTTCAACGCATCCGAGCACGACGCGATCACGCTGGACGGGGCGGCCATTGGGAAGCGGGAAACGCTGCACCTGATGCTGCACAAGCCCGCCGGTTGCGTGACCGCGCGGGAGGACGCGCATTTTTCGACGGTATTTGATCTATTGCCGCCCAGCTTCAGGACGAGCGAACTGTCCGCCGTCGGGCGGCTGGACCGGGATGTGACGGGGCTTCTTTTGATGACCGAGGACGGGCAGCTGGCCCACCGGCTGATCTCACCCCGCTTTGAAGTGCAAAAGGTCTACCTGGCCCGCGTGGAGGGCCGCCTGACCGGGGCGGATGTCCCGCGCATGGCGGAAGGGCTGGAACTTCACGACTTCACCGCGCGCCCCGCGCGCCTGGAGATTCTGGAAGCGTCGGACGCCTTTTCCACCGCGCTTCTGACCGTGCACGAGGGCAAGTTCCACCAGGTTAAGCGGATGTTCGCGGCGCTGGGTCATCCGGTAGAAACGCTGCACCGGCAGTCGGTGGGCGGCGTGGCGCTGGACCCGGCACTCCCGCCCGGCGGATACCGGAAGCTTATGCCGGAGGAAATCGCGCATTTGTACGCGCTGACGGAGATGAGCCCATGAGCGAACACTACTTCACGCCCGACCCATCCGCCGCCCACAAACCCCGGGAGATCACGCTTCGGGCGCTGGGCCTTGAACTTATTATGCACACCGACGCAGGCGTCTTCTCCTCGGACGGGCTGGACCCGGGCAGCAGGCTCCTGATCGAAACGCTGCCGCCGATGACCGGCCGCGTGGCGGACCTGGGCTGCGGCTGGGGCGCGATGGGCGTGCCGCTGGCGCTCAATAACCCGCAGGCGGAATTCTTCCTGACCGACTTAAACCAACGCGCGGTGGATCTTGCCCGCAAAAATATCATTCAAAATCAGGTAAAAAACGCCCGCGCCTCCGTCGGCGACGGGCTCAAAGCGCTCCCCGGTCCGTTTCAGGCGGTGATCACCAACCCGCCCATCCGCGCGGGCAAGCAGGTGATCTACGGCCTGTTTGCGGAAGCCAGGGAAAAACTCGCGCCGGACGGCAAGCTGTACATCGTCATCCGCAAGCAGCAGGGCGCGCCGTCGGCGTTGAAATACCTTGAGGAACTGTTCGGGGCCGCCCAAGTGACCGAGCGGGGCGGCGGCTACTGGGTGATCGAGGCTACGAAGGAGACGAGCGCATGAAAACTTCCCGACTGAACCGCGTGCTCTCAGGCATGGAAAAATGCAAAATCCCCCAGGCGCTGGTGACCTCCACCGAATCCGTCTACTACCTGACGGGGCTTTGGATCTCGCCGGGCGAGCGGTTGATGGCGCTTTTGATCGACAAAGGCGGCTGCAAGCTGTTCGTCAACCACATGTTCGCCGTGCCGAAGGTGGAAGGGCTGCAATTGGTGGAGTTTGACGACGCCGACGACAGCGTCTCTGTCTTGGCCGCGCACGTGAATCCGGGGCGGCTGGGCATCGACAAGGCCTGGCCCAGCCGGTTTCTCCTGTCGCTGATGGAGAAACGGGGGGATATCCAGCCGGTTCACGGCTCCGGCCCGGTGGACGAGGCCAGGATGCTGAAGGATAGCGAGGAAATCGCGGCGCTGCGCGTCAGCTCCCGCATGAACGACCGGGTGACCGGCGCGCTCAGACAGAGCTTGGTAGAGGGCGAGACGGAGCTGGACGTGGCGAGGCGTTATGCCGATCTCGGCGTTCAGGAAGGCGCATCGGCACTGGGCTTTGAGCCGCTGATCTGCTTCGGCGCGGGCTGCGCGGAACCTCACCACGCCACCGGCAAGGCGCGACTGCAAAAGGGCGACGCGGTGATCCTGGACGTCGGTGTGAACGTGGACCACGCGCTCAGCGACATGACCCGCACCGTGTTCTTCTCAGCGGCCACCGACGAGCAGAAAAAGGTCTACGAAATCGTCCGCGCCGCAAATCAGGCGGGCAAGGCGGCGGTCAGGCCGGGCGCAAAGCTCTCCGACATCGACCGCGCGGCCCGTTCGGTGATCGAGCAGGCGGGCTACGGGCCGAACTTCCTGCACCGCACCGGCCACGGGCTGGGGCTGGAGGTGCACGAGCCGCCGGATGTGAGCGCCATCAGCCCCACCGTCGCGCAGCCGGGCATGGTGTTCTCCATCGAGCCGGGCCTCTACCTCCCGGGCAAGTTTGGCGTGCGTGTCGAGGACTTGGTGCTGGTCACCGAAGACGGCTGCGAATGCCTGAACGAGCTGGACAGGGATTTCATGATCGTATAGCGAAAAATCCGTTGAAGCAAAAAGGGGCTGTCCCGCCGCGATCGCTCGCGTGGGACAGCCCCTTGTCTTTAATCAGGCGACCGACTGGATCAGGCGACCGGCTGAATCCTGCCGTCCACCTCGGCCAGGAGCTCCACGCCCGACTGGATGTAGGCGATCAGAATTTCCTCCAGCCCGCCGTAGTAGGTGAGGATGGGCCCGGAGGCCAGCATGTCGTAGCCGTCGCCGCCGTCGGCCATAAAGTCGTTGGTAGCCAGCACGTACTCCTTCGCCTCGTCCACCGGCTGCCCGCCGACGGTCAGCTTTGTTACGCGGCTGCCCGCTTCCTTCGCGGAATCAAAGCTGTAGGCGCAGCCGCCCACCTGCGGGAAGCCGCCGTTCTGATCGGGATAGAGCCGGATGCCGTGTTCGATGGCCTGCTTCAGCGCGGCTCCGGTCACCTTCTTGGTGACCACCTGGTTCCCGAACGGCAGCACCGTGACCACGTCCTTCTTGGAGATGTCGCCCTGTTCGATGGAGGCGCGGATGCCGCCGCCGTTGGTCAGCGCCACGTCCGCGCCGGTGGCCGCGATCATCGCGTCGCACAGCACGTTGGAAAGATTGGTCTCCTTAGTCCGCACATCCGCCCGCTCGCCGTTGAGCGCGACCGGCGTCTTGCCGATGACCTCGGAAAGAGTCTGATCCTGCTCGGTCTGGATGGATTTGATCGTGTCCAGGATCCCGGCATCCTGGTAGACCGTCGGCGCGGGGATCAGCGCCGCCTCGACCCCGGTCACCTTGTGATCTTCGATGGTCAGCGTCACCTTGCCCAAGTTCTCAAGATATTCGCCGGTGGAGACGATCGTGCAGCCGCCCTCCGGTTTGTAGCCGGTCTCGAAGGCGTCGTGGCTGTGGCCATCGACCACCAGGTCCACGCCATCCATCTTGGCCAGCGTGTCCGAAGGATTCGTCACGCCCGACGTGCCCCAGTGGGTGAGCACGATGATGGCGTCGGTCTGATCCTTGAGCTCCTGGACCGCCGCCTTCACAGCCTCCACGCCGTCCACCAGATGGTACTTTTCAAACGTGGAAGGCCTGAGCGCGTCCGCGATCTCCGGGTTGTCCGCGCCGATGATTCCGATCCGCACGCCGTCCTCGAATTCCTTGATGGTGTAGGGCTGCATGGCGCTCTTGCCGTCCGCGTCCACGAGGTTTGCGCACAGCATCGGGAAGGACAGCATATCCTTCAGCTCGAACAGCCTGTCCATGCCATAGTTGTAATCGTGGTTGCCGGGCGCCATGGCGTCGTAGCCCATGGCATTCAGGATGCTGACGATGGTCTCCCCTTGGGAAATGGTGGCAAACGGCAGGCCGTGGAAGGTGTCGCCCGCGTCCAGCAGCAGTACGTCCTTG
>JAEVZE010000105.1 GCA_023392395.1 Bacillota bacterium | reverse complement strand
AAGTCGACGATCGTCATGCCGCTCATCCAGATGTCGGTCTGGTAGACGCTGCCGTCCTTGTTTTTGATGAAATAACCGCCCTCGACGCCCTCTTTGAACAGCCTGGACGGCCTGGCGACGTAGGGGTTGATCCATACGCACACCTTGACGCCCCGTTCATGAATCCTACGCAGCATGTCGCGCGGATCGCCGTAGCGTTTGTGCCAGACGAAGTCACAATCGTGGAAATCCTGCATCCAGCGCGCGTCGAAATGGTACACAGAGAGCGGCGCGCCGCATTCGGCCATGCGGTCGATCACGCCCAGCACCTCGTCCGCGTCCATCTCGGTCAGCCAGCTGGTCGAGAGCCACAGCCCAAACGTCCAAGCCGGCGGCACGGGGCTGCGCCCGCTGAGGGCGGTGTAGCGGCTGAGCACTTCCTTGGGTTCGGACGCGCCAATGACCAGATACTCGATCCGCTCGTCCTCGACGCTGAACTGCACATGGCGCACCGACTCCGTGCCGATCTCATAGTCCACATGGTCGGGGGTATTGACCAGCACGCCGTAGCCCTTGCTGGAAAGGTAGAACGGGATATTTTTGTAGGCCTGTTCGCTGTCGGAGCCGCCGTCCCGGTTCCAGATGTCGATCTGCTGGCCGTTGCGCACCAGGGGCATGAAGTGCTCGCCCAGGCCATAGATATACTCGCCCACGTCCAGGTACAGGCGCTCGCGCATGTACGTCTCGTCCATGTACGGCTTTTGAAGCGTCCGGTGGTTGAAGTCCGCGATGCGCTTAGCCTCATAATCCACGTCGGCGATGTAGGCCGAGCTTCCTTCGTCGCTGCCGGTGAGAAGCCTGTCTTCATAGTAGAAAAAATAGGCGAAGACCTTTGATTTCAGGATCTCCACGCGGCATTTCCCGCTGCGCAGCACGATCTTGTCCGGCAGATCGGAAATCTCAACCTCCGGCGCGCCTTCGTTCAGCGCAAACCGAGGCTCGTTTGTTGTATCTTCGGCAAAGTGCTCGATCCGGACCTTGATCACATCCTCCATCGGTGACGAAAACGTGTACTCCAGCGTCACGCCGCTGAGCAGGTCGTTCGGGTTGTCAATGGCGTGATCCAGCACGAACGCGCGCACGCAGTCCGGTTCAATTTTTACTTCATACATGGCTGTCGCCGGATGGATGCTGTACCCGCATTGATGGTGCCAGTGCCCGTCAGTAAATCTCATGATCTTCCTCCTCCTGCCGCACAAAGCCTGCGGCAAGCTGCTTCTCATGTGGCCAGGGCAGTTTGATGTGGAAGGTGCTGCCCTTTCCTTCCTCGGTTTCCAGCGTGATCTCTGCGGCAGGGCCGTAGAACGAGTAAATTCGCTCCGCGACGTTGGACAGGCCGATGCCGCCTTCGGCCGCCTCCTGCGGGTTGCGCAGAATCGCGTCGATTTTGCGGTATGTCTCCAGTGGCATGCCGCGTCCGTTATCGATGATGTCAATCTGAAGAGAACCGTCTTCCGTCCTGCCCGCCTTGATCAGGATCATGCCGCCATCCGATCCACTGAGACCGTGGATCACGGCATTTTCCACAAAGGGTTGGAGCATCATCTTGCGCATCGGCCAGTCCGCGACGCCTTCGTCCACGGCCACCTCATAGTCCAGCTTGTCTCCAAGTCTTTCCTTGTGAATGGAGAGGTACTGTTCCACCCACGCAGCCTCCTGATAGAGCCGAACGTTCTGAAGCCGCCCGTTGAAAGCGTAGCGCAGCATGTTCGCCAGGCGCTTGATGGAGGTGGAGACCTCACGGCTGCCCGCGTCCAGCGCCTGATAGCTGATGGCCGTCAGGGTATTGAACAGGAAGTGCGCATTGATGTGCGATTCCAGTGTCGCGAGCTCGGCGCTCCTTTGCCGGCGCTCGGTATCGATGATCTTCTGGTAGTAGCGCTTGTTCGTCTCGTAGTAACTTTCGAGCTGCCGCATCATCTTGTTGAAGTTCAGGACGCTGTTCCACAACTCGTCCCGGCCTTCCACCTTCGCGCGGACCGCCAGGTTGCCGCCGCCCGCCTCGCTCATGGCCGCGGCCATGATGCGCACGGGGCGCAGCGCCCGGTAGGCCAGCAGCACACAGAACGCCGCCACGAGGAACGCGAGCGCGATGTAGATGATGCTGGAGGCCCAGCTGCGGCCCGCGAGGTCGGCGATGAAGAGATCCCGGTCGATGCGCTTGAAAAGCCTCCACCCCACGGTGTTGACGTTCGCGTCGATCACGGTGATGTTGCCGCCGGCGCCGGCCGCCTCGCCAATGGACTGGCCCGCGAAGTTCTGTTCCGCGCACATGATCACGCGCCCGGCGGAATCCACGAGGAAGTTTTGGGCGCTGTCGGTGTCCATCTCCTCCATCACGTTTTCCAGGAACGACAGGCTGATCGACGCGACGATCACCCGGTCGGCATCCTTAGGGTTGGTGGTTGTGCCGATCAGCGGAACGGCCACATACACCAGGCGGCGCAGGTCCAGGTCCGACTCGTCCACGGTGGAGACCGGGTGGCCCACCGCGAGCGCCTTGTGGTACAGATCCATGCGCTCCCCAGAGCTTGCGCCCAGCCAGAAATTGCTGCGCTGGTCGTACTTTTCGTAGAACACGCTGCCGCCGTCGGCGTACAGGATGCCCAGCGCCTGCACCGCGTGCCCATTGTTGATTTGGTCCCGGAACAGCGTATTGAGGCGACTGAAGCGCCCGCTGGCGTTCGGCTCCCCGGAGGCGAGGGCGAGCCCGTAGACGGTCTCATCCGTCGCTGCGCTGTAGAGCTCGGTCATGTAGGGCTTGACCAGCGCGTACAGGCTCTGCGCCTGCAGCGTCAGCGTTTCGGTGGTCATCTCCATCATCCGCGTCTCGAGGCTCTCCTGATAGGAAAAGTGGATCAGGATCTGCGCGACAAATGTCAGAAACAGGACCAGCGCAAAGCTGAGCAGCGCCAGCCGCCCGACGATGTTGTCCCGGAAATACCGAATTAAGTGCATGGCCGACCGCCTTTGCTCCGCTTACTCCTTCACAGCGCCCGCGGCAAGACCTCCGACGATCTGATCCTGCATCAGCAGGAACAAAATGACAATGGGAATGATCGCTACGGTGGCCAGAGCCATGACGCCGCTCCATTTGACGCCTTCTTGCCGCATTAAGTTGAATATGATGGACAGGAGCGGCTTAAAGGCCTGTTTTGTATTGAACGTTGTCGAGTAGATCAGGTCGTTCCAGCCGAAAATGAACGCCAGCGCACCTGCGGTAATGACGCCGGGCTTTGCGATGGGCATCATGATGCGCACGAACGCGGTGAAGGAGTTGCACCCATCGATGCGCGCCGCGTCATCAAGCTCCTTGGGCAGACTCAAGAAGAACGGCCGCGTGGTGACCACCACGAACGGAATGGAAATGGTGGCGATTGCCAGCATCGGCCCGACGAGGTTGTTGAGCAGGCCGAGCTTGACGTAGATCAGGTACAATGGCGTCAGCGTCAGCGAAGCCGGCATCATCTGGCTTACAAGGAACAGAAGCAGCGCGAACTTCGCAGTCCTCATGCGATAGCGGGCAAGGCCGTATGCGGATGGAACGCCCAACATAAGGCCGATGCAAAGCGCGCCCAGCGCCACAATCAGGGTATTGCTGAAGCATAGAAAGATGTTGTTTCGCGCCAGGTGGATCGTATAGGAATCCAGGGTGAAATGCTTCGGGAAGAATGTGATCGGGGTCGCGAAGATCTCCGCTTCGGGCTTGAAGGAGTTGACGATGATCCAGACCAGCGGAAACAACATGAAAACTGCGATCAGGATCGCCGCAGCGTTGAAGATGCGCTCGAGCCTCTTGCGTTTTGTTTGCATCTCACATCACCTCGTCCTTCCTGACCAGCCTGAGGTATAAGGCCGCCACGGAGATCAGGCACACGAACAACACGCAGGCCGCCGCCGCGCCCAGACTGAACTGGTATTGCTTGAAGGACAGCCGGTACGCGTAGGTGGACATGAGCTCTGTGGTATTCATCGGGCCCCCGCTCGTCATGACGTAGACGAGGTCGAATACTTTAAAGGTGTAGATGACTCCCAGAATCAGAACCGACATGATCGCCGGACGCAGAAGCGGCAGCGTGATGTGGAGAAAACCTTTGATGCCCGTTGCCCCATCGATGGAGGCGCTCTCATAAATGCCGTCGGGGATGCCCTTCAGGCCCGCGGTCAGCAGGATCATGTTGAACGGGATGCCCACCCAGCAGT
>JAEVZE010000302.1 GCA_023392395.1 Bacillota bacterium | reverse complement strand
ACGGCCGCGTCGTCGGCAGCATCCTGTTCTCACGGTCGCGGGTCGTCGGTTCCGAGAACGAAAATTTTGAGACCGTCACCTTCGGCCCGGTCAGCGTGCTGCCCGAGTGGCAAAACTTGGGCGTGGGCCGGGCGCTGATCGAGCGGGGGCTGCGAATTGCGCGGGCGCTGGGCCACAGCGCGGTCGTCATCTACGGAAACCCGGCGTACTACCAGAAGTACGGATTCCGGGCGGGTAGGGAATTCGGCATCCGCACAGCGGACGGCAAGTACGCCGCTGCGCTGCAGGCGCTGCCGCTCTTTTCGGGCGCGCTCAACGGGGTCTCAGGGCGCTTTCTGGAGTCGGAGGCCTTCGAAGTCGATCCCGCCCACCTGGAGGCGTTCGACCGACTGTTCCCACCCAAGGAGATGTTGGTCACGCCCTCGCAGGTGGAGTTCATCAAGATCGCCTCGATGATTGAGGACGCGCCATAGCGTTGAAAATCCGCAAGCGGCTTTTCAACGCGAAAGGATGAACTGCGTGAGCCTGAAATTCTACGGAATTTCCGGGCGGCTCACTGACGGAAGGAAATGTTTCCTCACCAATGTGCACACTGGTGGAGGAAACCGTTCACGGCGCGCAGGTAGCCGTGAACGATTTGAAAGTACGAAAAGAACGCAAGCCCTGTAAACTGAAGTTTGCAAGGCTTGCGCTGTGGCGGGGAGATCTGAAGCAGATTTCATTCGCCTTTTAGAACGCCACGTACATTTCCTTCTTCGCGCCGCAGACCGGGCAGCGGTCCGGGGCTTCGTCCAGCGCGGTGTGTCCGCAGATCGGGCAGATATACACGCCGCTCAGCGGCATGTCCTCGCCAGCCTTGGCGTGGTCCTGGGCCTGCTTGAACATGGCGGCGTGCAGCTTCTCCGCCTCCAGCGCGAAGTGGAACGAGCGCTTGGCTCCGTTTTCACCCTGGAATTCCGCGGCGTTCAGGTACACGGGGTACATCTGCTCCACCTCGTGCAGCTCGCCGTTGATCGCGCCCTGCAGGTTGTCCACGGTCTTGCCGGTGCCGGAGACCGCGCCGGAGGTGACGGTCATGTCGCTGGTCTCGCCGCCGATCTCGCGGAAGTGGTTGGAGGCGTGCACGCGCTCCGCGTGGGAGATCGCCTCGAACAGCTTCGAGATGTTGGGGAAGCCCTCCTTCTTGGCCATTTCCGCCCAATACAGGTAGCGCATGTGCGCCATGCTTTCTCCGCCGTAAGCGCTCCTCAGGAAGTCCAGGGTCATCGCGTTCTTGACAGACATGGGAAACCCCTCCAATGCTATTGAATTCCGTTTTTATTGATGCGATTGGATCATGCGATCCACAAACGCCAGATCAGGTTCCCGCGCGGCCAGCGGCGCGCCGCTCAGCGCGGGGTTCTTGTCGTGGTAGGGGGGCTTTCCCACGCGGTACAGGACGCCCAGCGGGATCCTATCGCCGAACTCCGTTGCTCTCCGCATGGCCTCCACGCGGTCGGATGGGTCGTAATCCTTCAGGTCATACACGCGCTGGTTGTACCACATGAAGGTATTGACTTTGTTGAAGCTGACGCAGGGCTGCAGGATGTCCACCAACGCATAGCCCTTGAATTCAATGGCCTGAATCATCAGGTCGATCAACTGCTCCTTGTGGCCGGTAAAACCCCGGGCCACGAAGCCTGCGCCTCCCGCGATGGCCGTAAGTATTGGGTTCAGTGGCTGGCTGATGTTGCCGCCGGTCTGCACACTGGTCACAAAGCCCAAATCGGAGGTGGGGGAGGCCTGACCCTTGGTCAGGCCGTAGACCTGGTTGTCGTGCACGAAATGGGCTATGTCCACGTTGCGCCGGATGTTGTGTAGGAAATGGTTGCCGCCCTCGCCGTAGGAATCGCCATCGCCGGAGTCTACAATGACGGTCAGGCTATCGTTTGCGATCTTGGCGGAGATGGCCGCCGGAAGCGCGCGGCCGTGCAGGCCGCAGAAGGCGTTGGCGGACAGGTATTGGGGCGTCTTGGCCGCTTGGCCGATGCCTGCCGCCAGCAGCACCTCGTGGGGCTGCTTGCCCAAATGCTCGAGCGCCGCCTTGAGGCAGTCTAGAATGACGAAATTGCCGCAGCCCGGGCACCACGCCGTTTCGCAGGTTTCGTAAGCGAAGCTCATTTTGCGCCCTCCTTTTCGAGGTTGTCGGCGATTTCGCGGCTGGAGATTTGCCGCCCGTCGTACTTGAGCACGCTCCGGCTCATCTGAATGCCGGTCTCCATGCGGATGAGTTTCGCCAGCTGGCCGGTCGCGTTCTGCTCGACGTTGACGATCTCTTTGGCTTTTGCCGCCTTTTCGGTCAAGAGAGTCGTGGGCAGCGGGTACACATCCGAGAAGATGAGCGCCGCGTATCGCTTGCCGCCTCCGGCATTCAGAAGATTTAGCGCCTCCAGGATCGGGCCCCAGGTGGAGCCCCAGCCCACGAGCAGCACGTCGAAATCCTCCGCTCCGGCGAACTCCGGCTCCCGAAGCTCGGCGGCAAGGCCTTCCAACTTTTTCATGCGCTTGTCCATCATCCGGGTACGCACCTCGGCGGATTCGGTGATCGCGCCGCGCTCGTCGTGTTCGTCGCTGTCCGCGGTCACCAAGTGCTCTGTGAAGCCGGGCAGAAGTCGGGGCGAGACGCCGCTTTCGGTATAGCGGTAGCGCAGGTACTCCTCCGGGCCGTCGTGTCCGGATGCGGACTTAGAAACGGTGACCTTCCGGGGATCGGGCCGGGGCACCGTGTAGGAGGAGTCGCCCAGGTACTGATCTGAGAGCAGCAGGACCGGGATCTGGTACTTCTCCGCAAGGTCGAAGGCGCGCATTGTCTGGTAGAACGCGTCCGACGGGTTCGTTGGCGCGATCACCATGCGCGGGAACTCGCCCTGGGACGCGAAAATGGTGAACAAAAGGTCGCTCTGCTCGGTCCGTGTGGGGAGACCCGTCACCGGGCCGGGCCGCTGCACGTTCAAGATGACCACCGGGATCTCCGCCATGCCGGACAGGCCCAGCGCCTCCACCATCAGTGAGAAGCCGCCGCCGGAGGTGCCTGTCATCGCCCTCGCACCCGCAAAAGACGCGC
>JAEVZE010000297.1 GCA_023392395.1 Bacillota bacterium | reverse complement strand
CGCGAACCGGATCGACCTCGCACACCACCACCCGCGCGCCCAGCCCCTTGGCCCGGAGGGCCACGCCCTTGCCGCACCAACCGTAGCCGGCCACGACCACTGTCTTGGACGCCACCACCAGGTTGGTGGTGCGCAGGATGCCGTCCCACACCGATTGGCCGGTGCCGTAGCGGTTGTCAAACAGGTACTTCATCTTGGCGTCGTTGACGCAGAACATCGGGAAGTGGAGCCCGCCCGCGGCCTTGCGCGCCCGGAGGCGCATGACGCCGGTGGTGGTCTCCTCGCCGCCCCCGATCAAGTTCTTTGCCAGATCGGGCCGCTCGTCGCACAGGATGTGGGTCAGGTCGCCGCCGTCGTCCAGAATCAGGCTGGGGGCGGAGGACAGCGCCTCAATCAGGTGGGCGTGGTACTCCTCCGGCGTTGCGCCGTGCCAGGCGAATACCTCCACGCCCATCTCGCTGAGCGCGGCGGCAACATCGTCCTGGGTGGACAGCGGATTGCAGCCGGTGGCCCGAACCCTCGCCCCGCCCGCCTTGAACAGGAGCGCCGCCCGGGCCGTCTTGGCCTCCAGATGGATCGACATCGTCAAGTCCAGCCCGTCAAAGGGCTTCTCCTCGGCAAAGCGCTTCTCCAGCGCATCCAATATCGGCATGTGCCGCCGCACCCATTCGATCTTTTTCGCGCCCTCGGGCGCAAGACTTACGTCCCGGATGATGCTCATTGGGTCTCCTCCAATCATTTGCTGATCGTGGCCACCGCCATGGCGCTCATGCCCTCGCCCCTGCCCTCGTAGCCCATGTGTTCGGTGGTGGTCGCCTTGACGGACACCCGCTCCACTGGAATACAGAGCGCGCGGGCGACGTTTTTCCGCATCTGCTCGCGAAACGGCATGAGCTTGGGCGCCTGCGCCACGATGGTCACGTCCACGTTGTGGGGATACCAGCCGTTCGCCTTCAAAATCTGCGCCACACGCTTGGTCAGTTGCATCGAATCCGCCCCCCGGTAGGCCGGGTCGCTGTCCGGAAAGTGTTGGCCGATGTCAGGAAGTGCCGCCGCGCCCAGCAGCGCGTCCATCAGCGCGTGGGCGGCCACGTCGGCGTCCGAATGGCCCAGAAGGCCCTTCTCATAGGGGATCTCGACGCCAAGCAGCACAAGCCTGCGCCCCTCTACCAGGCGGTGGGCGTCGTACCCCTGGCCCACGCGCAGTTCGGAGGCCAACATCGCTTGCGCAGCGCGCATGTCCTCCGGCGTGGTCAGCTTGGGGTTGGAGCCGGGCGGCGACTCCACCAGGCGCACCGGCCCGAACGCACGTTCCACCAGCGCGGCGTCGTCGGTGATCCCTTGAAGTCCCTGCCGCCGCGCGACCTCATGGGCCTGCCGAATGATGTCCACTCGGAAGGTCTGCGGCGTCTGCACCGCCCGGAGCTCACTTCGGGAAACCGTCTCCGCCGCGAGACCGCATTCGTCGATCCGCTTGATGGTGTCAGTCACCGGCGTGGATGCGACGCCGCTGCCGAATTCCAGCGCGGACTCCACCGTGCGCCGAACCACTTCCGGGGAAACAAAGCAGCGCGCCGCGTCGTGAATCGCCACGACGCGCGCGCCTTCTGGCAAGAGCGTAAGGCCGTTCCACACGGATTCCGGCCGCGTTTCGCCGCCGCGCGCGATCGCGCGGATCAGGGGGCTTGCGCCCTCCACCGCCGTCAGCGCCCGGTAGCGTTCCTCGTCCTCCGCGCCCATGACCAGAACCGCGCCCTCGAAGCAGCCGCTTAATTCCAGCGCGTCCATCGAACGGGCAATGACCGACCGCCCGGACAGGAGGTGCAACGCCTTGTTGTAGCCCAGGCCCAGCCGCTCACCCCGCCCAGCGGCGACCACCACCGCCCAAACGCCCTCGTTCATGGGATGACGCGGTACATGCCCGCGGCGTCCGCCGTCAAAACATGTTCGTTCAGCGTCCCGACTTCGTACTGCGTCAGCCGTTCGCCAAACCGCACTGAGATGATGTCCCCCACCTTGACCGTCGCGCTGGGCTTGGCCTCTTTGCCCCCCAACATCACGTGGCCGGTGTCGCAGGCATCGCTGGCGACGCTGCGCCGCTTGATGATGCGCGAAACCTTCAGGTACTTGTCCAGCCGCATCGACTGGGTTTCGGCCTGCGCGGGCTTATCCTGTTCGCGCTTGTCCTTGCTCATAACTTGCCTCCTTGCGACATGGAAAAGAACGGGGCAGCCGCGCCGGGCGCGTTAGCCTCCATTCGCTTCGGGCTGCGCGGCCTTGCGGGCGCGACCCGACTGCCAAAAAACGCCCCGGCGGGGCGTTTTTGAGAACCCAGTGCTTACGCAAGACCGGCTTTTGAGGGCGGCATAAAAAGCCGCTGAACGCCATGTCTCGCCTTGCTTTCTTCGCGATTACAGCGCGTCCTTGAAGGTCTTGCCGGGCTTGAAAACCGGGCTCTTGGACGCCTGGATCTCGATGGTCTCGCCGGTGGCGGGGTTGCGGCCGGAGTGCGCGGCGCGCTCCTTGACCTCGAAGCTTCCGAAACCGACGAGCTGCACCTTGTCCCCCTCCTTGAGGGCCGAGGTCACGGTATCGACAAAGGCGTCGAGCGCCTTCTCGGCCTGCTTGCGCTCGAGCCCGGACTTCTCGGCAATCTGCGCGATCAGAGTAGCCTTGTTCATAAAAGGAACACCTCCACAATATGATTGCAATTTACACCGTTAAGGCAACTGTTCCGTTATCCATTCGACCCGTCCTGCAGGTTTTCCTGCCATTTGGGCGATCAATTGCCATTTTTTACATTCTCCCGCTTCACCCGGTCCCAGTAGGCGTCCATTTCAGAGAGCGTCATGTCCTGCATGCACTTGCCGTCCTCTGCAATCAGTCGCTCGGTGGCCTCAAACCGCTTCACGAACTTCTGGGTCGCGCCGTCCAGCGCCAGTTCCGGCTGAACTTTGGCCAGTCTCGCCACGTTGACCGCGGCGAACAGAAGGTCGCCCAACTCCTCCTCCAGGCCCTGACCGGACTTCAGCGCCTCCAGCACTTCCCCGGCCTCCTCCAGCACCTTGGGCAGCGCCTCGGCGGCACTCTGCCAGTCGAAGCCCACGTCGGCCGCCTTCTTCTGCACCTTCTCGGCGCGCATCAGAGCGGGCAGGCCTTTCGTCACCGCGCGCATGGCCTCGGCCTGGGTGGTCAGCTTCTTTTCCTTCTTCTTGACCTGCTCCCACAGCACCAGCACCTCGTCGGGCGTGGACGCGCTGGCGTCTCCGAACACGTGCGGATGGCGGGCGATCAGCTTCAGGCAGATGGCGCTGGTCACGTCGTCGGAGGCGAATTCACCGTGTTCCCTGGCGATCTCCGCGTGCAGCGCAACCTGCAGGAGTAGATCGCCCAGCTCGTCGTACAGCGACGCCATGTCGCCCCTGTCGATGGCGTCCACCACCTCGTAGGCTTCCTCCACCACATTGGTGCGCAGGCTCTCGTGGGTCTGTTTCCTGTCCCAAGGGCAGCCGTCCGGCGCGCGCAGGCGGCGGACGATGGCGTTCAATTGGTCGTAGCCGAAGCGGGAAAGCCCGGTCAACTCCGGCGCGGCGGGAATCAGCGCCGACGTCCTATGGTCATAATGGGACAGCCGGTCCAGTTCGCACAGCGGAATTTCCTTTATATTCTCGCCGTCCGACACCAGCACGCGGGATTCCTCCGGATAGCGTTCCATCAGTCTTAGCTTGACCTCCGTCGACAGTACCCGGGAATCAATCTCTCGGATCAGCGCCGATTGATCGGAGGATGGTTGCAAGTTTACACAGTCGCAAGCGGCGGCGAAGACCGCGGGGCCCGTGGCATAGGCGGTCAGCGCGCCGTCCACCGGCACGCCGGGGACCAGCCGGACCTTTCCGGGATGTTTCAAAGCCAGCCGCTCGCAGCTTTGGTCCCTGAGGTCCAATACGCCGTAGACAAGCTCGCGTTCGCCTGCTAGGCGCTCGATTTCTAAGACGATCATGTCCTGCAGGGCGTCAAAGTCGTCGGCCTGGTCGTACAGCGCATCCAGATGGACATAGTTCAGGTCATGATCGTCCATCCAGCCGGCCGCGCCGCAGCGCGCGGTGCGCAACGCGACGCGCGCCGGGCCGGACAAGAGCGTTTTTGCTCGGTCGGTCAGGTCTCCGGCCTGAAGGCCCAGGCCGACGATGGTAATCGGGTGCAAGGTCTCGTCCCCTTTCGCGTGGTGACAGGCTTCATTATACACGTTCGCCCGCCGGCGCGCAATCGGAGAACAGGATTATTGTTCCATCTGTCTTCCGACGATGGTGGCGGTGGTCTCGGCCACCTTCATGTCGATGTCGGTCATTGCCACGCCGTTCTCCCGGGACAGAAGCATCAGCGCGCCGATCACCTCGCCGTCCACGAGGATCGGCGTCAGGATCTGAGCGGTGTAGCCTTCCGGGGAGTCGCCCACGGTGATGGGCAGCATCTTGGCGCCGTCAGCCAGGTTCAACATCAGCGTCTGCCTGGCTTGCACCACTTGGTCGATCTCGGGGCTGAGCGCCTTCTCCCACAGTTCCTTCTTGGGCGCGCCGGAGGCGGACACCACCATGTCCCGGTCGCAGATACAGGCGATGTGCCCCAGCGTCCGGTGCAGGGAGTCGGTGTAGTCTTTGGCGATGGCGGCGATTTCGCCGATCGGGGAATACTTTTTCAGCACGACCTCGCCGTCGTGATCGGTAAAGATTTCGAGCGGATCTCCTTCGCGGATCCTAAGCGTCCGCCTGATTTCCTTGGGGATGACCACGCGACCAAGTTCGTCGATTCTACGAACGATGCCCGTTGCTCTCATGTCCAAAACAATCCTTTCCTTCCGTCCATACGCCGCTTGTGAGCGGTTTTGTCAGAGATAGTATTTTATGGCCATAGCCTTTTTATTCGTTTCGGCGCGTGAAGCGCGAAGCCGGAAAGGTTTGCGCCCAGCGGCAGGAAAGCGTGCGATTGCTGTCGAAATTAAAAGAAAAAGGCTTCGGAGGGAACAACATGCGGCTGATGCACATGGCCGACGCGCACTTTGGCAAGCGCTTTTCCTCGTCCCGCTTCGGCCCCGAGAGCGCAAAGAGGCGCCTGAGGGCGCTGGAGGACGCGCTGAGGATGACAGTCCAGTATGTCAACGAGCACGATGTAGACTGCATCCTGTGCGCGGGCGATCTGATCGAATCCGCGGAGATCCGGCCCTCGGACCTTCGGAATCTGGGCGGCATCCTGTCGGGGCTTGAACGCGCGCGGATGTACGTGGTCGCGGGCAATCACGACCCGCTAGACGAATCCAGCCCGTACCGGCGGCTGGAATCAAGCCGCCTGACCCTCCTGCCGCCCGGCTATAGCCGCACGATGCTGGACGATGAAACCGCGCTGCACGCCTACTCGTTCCCCGAGGCGGTGCAGCGCGTCAACCCTCTGGAGGCGCTGGAGCTGGATCTGAGCGCGCCCAAAAACCTTCTGATTCTGCACTGCGACGCGATCAGCCCGGAGAGCGACTATCTTCCGGCGCGGATGAATTTTTTGAAACAATTCGACTACTGCGCATTGGGCCATGTACACCAGCCGCTGGTTCTGGCGCCGGGGGTGCGCTATTCCGGCTCGCTCATCGGGCTGGACCGCAACGAGACCGGCCCCCGCGGCTTTGCGGTGATCGACCTGGGCGAAAAGGCGCTAGACCGATTCCACCCGCTGCCCATCCCCACCTACGAGAGCATTCAGGTGGAGCTGGAAGCGGGGCTCGGCGACGGCGCCGTGGAGGCGCGCGTTCTTATGGCGCTGGACGCACTGCCCAAGGACAACCTGTACTCCGTGACGCTGACCGGCGCGCACGCCGCCGGGGCGCGGCCGGACGCCGAAGCGATCTCCGAGCGGCTCCGGGGCGGCGGGCGCGAGGTTTACCTGATTGACCAGACCCGCCCCGCCTACGACCTGGCGGCGCTTTCTGGAGAGCACCAGGACGATCTGATCGGCCAGGTCATCGCCTCCTTCGGCCCGGAAGGCGCGATGAGCGCCCAGGACAAACTGGCGCTGGAGTACGCGCTGACCGCGCTGATGGAAGGGGGACGCCGAGCATGATCCTGAAAACGCTGTCGCCGGTGTCCTTTGGGCGGTTTCAGAACCTGGAGCTGCCCCTCGCCCGTGGCGTCAACCTGATCGAAGCGCCCAACGAGGCGGGCAAGTCCACGCTGGCCGCCTTCGTCAGCGGCATGCTGTACGGTTTTTATAAGCGGGACGTCAAAAAGCGCCTTTACGCGGGCAACTACGAGCGGTACCTGCCCTGGGACAACCCCGGGAAGTACTTTGGCGCGATGGTTCTTATCCACGAGGGCCGGGAGTACCGGCTGGAGCGCAATTTCCTGAAGGATGACGTGAAGCTCTTTGAGGCGGAGACAGGCCGGGACGTCAGCGACCAGATGCCCTACAACGCTTCGCTGCGCATCCGGGAACCAGGACACTTCTTCCTTGATATCAGCCAGACCGCCTTTGAGGGCACGCTGTACGTGCCGCAGCAGGCGGTCCGCGCGGGCGACGACCTGGGGCAGGAACTCCGGGACCGGATCGACGCGCTGAGTGAGACCGGCTCGGGCGGCCTTTCGGCGTCGGGCGCGGTCCGGTGGCTGAACGAGCGGCGCGAGGCGATCGGCACGCCCCGCAAGGGCGCATCGCCGCTGGGCGAGCAGCACAAAAAACTGGCCGCGCTGGCCGAAGAGCGCGAGGATTCACAGCGCAAGCGTGCGCGGGCCGAGGCGGACGCCCGGCGCGCGCAAGAGCTCAAGCAGGAGATCGAAGCGCTGGAGATAACGCAGCGTCAGGATGAAGCGGCGCTGGAACAGGCCGGACGCTACGCCCGGTGGAGGCGCGCCGAAACCGCTCGGACCTACCGCGCCCGCGTTATGGAACTGGAAGAGATGCTGCGCGCGCTGCCGGAGAACGCCGCTTTGAGCGAGGCCCAGCTGGAAAGCGCGCGCCAGGACGCCCAATACGCGGAGAACCTGAACAGCCACGCGGACGAACTGGCGCAGAAGCTGGAAGAACTGGCCGCGCGAATCGCGCGGGCGCGGTCGGAATCAGAAGCCACCGGATTGAACCAGGAAACGTACGCGCTCTCGGACGCGCTGGAGCGCGCCGACGAGCGGCTGACACTGCGGGAAGGCGAGCTGACCGCCCGGCTCGAAGCCGTGAAGAACGCCCGGCGTGCGCTGCCGCCCGCCCCCACCGTGCCGCCCCAACGGGCCATGGAATTGATGGCCAGGTACGAGGCGCTGCCGCTTGTCAAGACCGCCCGCGCGGCCATGACCATCGGCATGATCTTCGCGGCGCTGACGCTGATGGGCTTCCTCTACCCACTAGCCTTTTTGTCGGCCGTTCCTGCCGCCGCGCTGCTGGCCTTAGGCATCGTACGAAACAGGGCGTACCGGCGGGTGACGGCCGAACGGGACGCTGCCTTACGCGAGCTATCCGTTTCCTCGCCGCAGGACTTCCCCGCCCTGCAGGCCGCGCTGGAGGGCCGGGCGCGGGCTGAACGCGCGCTGGAATCCGCAAACGACACGTTTGCGCGCGCCGAGGCCGCGCAAGAGGAAGCGACGCAGGAATTCTCCGGGCTCCTCGATCGGGCCGGGATGGACTCGCTGCTTCAGTACCGCGAGGCGCGCGCCCGCTACGAGGCGGCGCAGGACCTTGAGCGCGACCTCTCCACGCAGCAAACCACGCTTTCAGGCCAGCTGGACGGCCAGCGGGGGCAGGCGGCGTCCCTTTGGCGCGGCGTCTGCCAGGCGCTGGAGGCGGAAGGCCTCGAGACGCCCCCGGACGGAGCCCGCGCCGCGGTGCTCGTCTCCCAGCGGCTCCGCGAGATGCGGGACCGCCAGGACG
>JAEVZE010000263.1 GCA_023392395.1 Bacillota bacterium | reverse complement strand
GGCATGATGTTCTCGCTGGACCTGTGGCGAAGGCTACTCAAGCCCCGCTATGCCCAGATGTTCACGGCATTTCGCGCAAAGCGGCCGGACATCGCGCTGGCCTACCACTCCTGCGGCAACTGCGTTGAGATTCTGGACGACATGGTCGAGATCGGCCTGGATGTCCTGAATCCCATCCAGCCGCTGTCGATGGACCCTGACGCAATCAAGCGCCGCTACGGCAAGAATCTGACGCTCTTCGGCGCGATCGACGTTCAGCAGCTCCTCCCCTTCGGCACGCCCGGCGAGGTCCGTCAGGCCGTCCGCGATGCCCGGCGCGTCTTGGGCGAGGACGGCGGCTACATCCTCTCCCCCGCGCACCACATCCAGTCGGACACCAGCCTGGAAAACATTCAGGCGTTTTACGAGGAGGCCCTCCAATGAATTCCAGAGAGCGCGTGATCGCCGCCATCCACCATCGTCAGCCCGACCGCTGCCCGATTGATCTCGCCGCCACCGGCCAGACAGGCATGAATGCCTCGACGCTCTACCGCCTGCGCCAGGCGCTGGGGTTGCCCAAGCAACCCATCCGCATCGTCGAACCCGCGCAGATGCTGGGCGACCCGGGCGAGGACCTACTGCAGCTGGTCGGGAGCGACGTGGTGGGGCTGTGGAACCGGGGCAACTTCTACGGCTACCTCAACGAGAATTGGAAGCCCTGGAAGATGAGCGACGGAACGCCGGTTCTGATGGGCGGCGGGTTTGAATACGACGTGGACGCGTCAGGGCGCACCTGGGTCTACCCGCAGGGCGACCGCAGCGCCCGGTACAGCGCCGTGATGCCCGCGGGCGGCTCGTTCTTCGACTCGGTGGACCACGCCGATCCTTTCGACATGGACGACGCCGACGAGGACGACCTCACCCCGCGGGAAGACTTCAAGGACGACTTCTCCGTCGCCTCCGAGGCGGACGCGCGCTACTGGGAGGCGGAAAGCCGCCGTTTGTTCGAGGAGACCGAGTACGCCGTGGTCGGCATGCTGGGCGGCGCGGGGTTTGGCGATGTGGCCTGCCTGCCGGGGCCCTACGTCAAGCGCCCCCGCGGAATCCGGCGCATGGACGACTGGCTGGCGGCGCACCTTTTGTTCCCGGACTACATCGACGAGGTGTTTTCGCTGCAAACCGAGGTGATGCTCAAAAACCTCGAACTCTACCGTCAGGCGGTGGGCGAGCGCATCCAGATCGTCTGGATCTCCGGCACCGACTTCGGTACCCAGCACGGCACCTTCCTTAGCCCGGAAATCTTCAGAAAGCTCTACAAGCCCCACTACCAGGTGGTCAATGACTGGGTGCATAAGCATACGAACTGGAAGACCTTCTACCACTCCTGCGGCGCGGTCTATCCACTGATGCAGGACTTCGTGGAGATGGGCGTGGACATCCTAAACCCGCTGCAGCTGTCCGCCGACGGCATGGATCCGGTGAAGATCAAGGCGGAATTCGGAAACAAACTCACCTTCTGGGGCGGCGGCGTCGATACGCAGCGGACGCTGCCCTTCGGCACGCCGGACGAGGTGCGGCGCCAGGTGCGGGAACGCATCAGCATCCTGAACCAGGGCGGCGGCTACGTGTTCAACACCATACACAACGTGGTGGCGAACGTTTCGCCGGAGAACCTGATCGCGATGTACCAGGCGGCGCGGTCAGGACGGTGAGAATCCGCTTCGCGTTTTTTCACCGCATGGGAGGAACTGCGTGAGCCTAAAATCCTGCGGGATTTTCGGGCGGCTCACTGACTGAAGGTATTGTTTCCGCCACCAGTTTGTGAACTGGTGGCGGAAACCGTTCCCGGCGAGCAGGTCGCCGGAACAATAGAAAGCACGAAGCCGTTTGAGGCGGCGCGATCTCGGGGACAGAAAACGCCGATCCTGGCGGACAGCATTGACCGCCGGGGCCGGCATGGCTATAATCAGGGTATCATCTTCTGGGAGGGATTAAAATGAAATTCTTGTGGTGCACCATCCACGTGCGCGATCTGGAGAAATCGCTGCGCTTCTATCAGGAAATTGTGGGGCTGGATGTCCTCAACCGTTTCGGCGGGGCGGCAGGACCGCAGTTTGTGTTTATGGGCGGCGAGGGAAGCCAGATCGAGCTGATTTGTGACGGCAAGGATAAGCCGGTGGACCTGGGCAAGGACATCTCGCTGGGGTTTGAAGTCAAATCCCTGGACGAGACGATGGCCTTCGTTCAAAAAAATGGCATCCCTATCCACATCGGGCCGTTCCAACCCAACCCCCGCGTCCGCTTTTTCCATGTGCTGGACCCGGACGGACTTTCGATCCAATTCGTTGAGAACATGTAGGGACATCAATTACAAGTACGGGGAGGCCATGCAGCCTCCCCCGCAGTTTTTCCCGTCGTCTTCAAACATGAAATTCTTACCTTGTTTCACATCCGCAAACCTGTTATAATGAAATTTACGGGGGTGCTGACGGTGGACAAGGAGCACAAGAAGTTGTTGAACAGCGTCCGGTCGATCTGCGAAGCGCTGGAGTTGATGGGAGAAGACATCACCGAACGCGTCGCCAAATCCGAAAACCGCGTGCTGTCCTATATGGACGGGCGGCTTTCCCGCGATCTGCGCGCCGTCACCGCCGTGCAGACGGAGCTGCGCGCCAAGCTGGACCGTCTGGAGCGGTCGCAACAAATAATCCTGGACCGGCTGCCCGAGGCCGACGAGATGGAGGGCCTCAGACGCCGCGTCCGCTACCTTGAGCGCGCGCTGCAGGACCACCTGAACAGCTGCGAAGAGGACTCGTTCGAGGACTTCGAGCCTGACACGGACTTTGATCCTTTGGCAGAATACGAATCGTCGAGGAACGAGACCGAGGACGCCGA